>JBIOKC010000008.1:0-30581 GCA_044451425.1 Thermodesulfobacteriota bacterium | reverse complement strand
TTTAAACCCGATCTCGAAAAGATGTCTTCGCTCCCTCCCGTTTTCAGTATTGGCGGAGTCGTCACCGCTGCCAATTCGAGCCAGATTTCGGATGGAGCGGCGCTGTTGCTGATAGCAGACCGCGAGATTGCTGCAGCCGACGGTCTTACGCCGCGCGCGCGGATTCGCGCAAGGACAGTCCTGGGAGGAGACCCCACCATGCAGCTTCTGGAGATAATTCCGGCCACGGTTAAAATCCTGAAGCACTCAGGGCTCTCGCTCGTGGAGATAAACGTTATAGAAATAAACGAGGCGTTCGCCTCCGTCGTGCTCGCCTGGTCTAAGGAGCTAAAGCCCGATATGAGCAGAGTGAACCCGAACGGCGGAGCCATAGCACACGTCCATCCCCTGGGCGCCACAGGAGCGGTGCTCATGACGAAGCTCCTTTATGAGCTTGAGCACATAGACGGACAGTTCGGCCTTCAGGTAATGTGTATCGGCCACGGTATGGCGACGGCAACTATTATAGAAAGGCTCTGATTATTCTAAGACACAGGTGAATTCGGATTGGATACTACGATCAAGCGCGGCACGTTATGCTCCCTCGACTCCCTCGAAGCAGACGAGGACATGTACGGCACCGCCACGAGAGTCGATACTTGGCTGATACTCGAATATAACGGCCGCTGGTCGGGCGAGGCATTCCGTGACAGTCAAATCCCCGAAAATGCAAAGGCGCGAATCAGCCGTTATATGGAGACCCGCCCGAATTCGCGACTCCAGCTGGTAAAGAAGCAGGAACAGAGCATGGACGGCATAAAGCTTTATATCGCGCGCTCCGAAGAGAGGAAGCCGCGCCTTTACGAATTTACAATTAACAAGTACGAGGAACTGCTTGAGCTTGAGCTCGATATCGACACGCTGATAAAAGACGGCTCGTCAGAGCGAAGAGAGCCGATCTTTCTCATATGCACAAACGGCGAACACGACAGGTGCTGCGGAAAATTCGGCATGCCCGTATTCCTGGATATTGCTCAAGGCGCGAATAGCGCGGACGCGTTGCAGACGACCCACATCGGCGGGCACAGGTTCTCCACTACATTCGTTTGCCTGCCTCATGGGCTTTACTACGGACGCGTCAGGGAAGGAAAGAGAGCTGAGGAAATTATCGATGAATATAAAAACGGAAAGATCGACCTCGGAAGCTACAGAGGCCGCTCCTGCTACAACCCTCCCGTGCAGACAGCCGAATATTTTTTAAGGAAGGAAACCGGCTTGAGGAATATATCCGACCTCTACATAAAAGAGGCGAGGGAGAACGACGGAGAAGTAAACGTAGAATTTTTCGCCGGCGCGGAAGAAAAGATTTTTAATGTCAGTTTGAGAAAGCTCGACAACGCCTGGAGAGTACTCAAAAGCTGCGGGGATAAGGAAAGGTCTTTTATTCCGCGATACAGTTTATTGAGCATCGGAGCCGTATAACCAGCGGACTCATAGCAATACGGCCGACTCCGCTCCCTGTAAAACAGAGCAAAAATTAGTCTATAGCCCGCTCACTTTATTCCCGAATCTATTCAGATGAAACACCTGCTCGGGAGGCTTTCTGTGTTTAACGGAGCCCGCCTGACGTTCATCGAAATATCCGAAGGGTAAGACCGTAAGGACGTACATGTAATCCGGTATATCCAGATACTTCATCAGCCCTTCCTTCTCGATCCTGCCGATCCAGCATGAGCCGAGCTTGTGGCTCCAGGCGGTCAACACCATATTCTGCACAGCACGCGTCCCGTCTATCTCGTGCCATTTCGAGGACGGATCGGTCACGACTACGACCGCGAAATCCACCTCCGATACGAACCTCCCGCTTATGCAGTATTTCTCCAGACCTTTGAGCAAATCCTCGTCTCTAACTAATATGAACTGCCGAGGCTGGTTGTTGTGGGCGCTCGATGCGAGCCTCCCGGCCTCGAGGACTTCCCTCACGATATTATCCGGAACCGCCTTCTTAACGTAGCTCCTGATCGAACTAACCGTGCTCACGCACTCGAATACGTCCATTGTACTTTCGCCTCCAACAATTCGGAATATGTGAATACTAATCTATCATTTAATATTATAGAGTAGCTGGTTCCGCGAAAAGATTCCGGCCTCGCCAGGCATAAGCGAAATCCGAATTCCTTGAGTATCATAATGCTAAACAAAAGGAGATGGAATTAAATTGTCGAAACCTGTAAAAATCGGAGACAGGGCTCCCGCCTTTAGTCTCCCTTCGGAAAGCGGCGATACCGTAAATATAGGCGACTACATCGGAAAAAGACCAATAGTTTTATTTTTCTATCCGAAGGACAATACGGTTGTATGTACGAAAGAGGCGTGCGCGTTCAGAGACAATTACGATGAATTCAGGGGGATAGACGATGCGGAGGTATTCGGAATCAGCTCCGACGCTGTGGAATCCCATAAACGTTTCTCTTACGGATACAAGCTCCCCTTCAAGCTATTGAGCGACTGGAACGGCGCTGCGAGGACGTTATACGGCGTACCCAAAACCCTCGGAATCCTCGCCGGCAGGGTCACGTATGTAATAGACGGAGAAGGCATAGTAATACAAATAATCTCCTCTCAGATCGGCTATAAAAAGCACGTCGTAGAAGCCATAGAAGCCCTGAGACGCTCCGGTGACAATAAAAAATAACATAACCGGGCTAGATTCCCCTCCCAGCCGGGATACTTATATAAAATCCGCCTCCATGATATAGTTTCTCCGGTGTCTTATTCAATGATGTGTAAAATCACGGTATCATAATGACTTGCAGAGGAGAAATAGCGTGCTCAAAAAACCATGGGGCGGCAGGTTCAAAAAAGACACCCACAAGATCGCCGAAAAATTTTCTGCGTCTATAGACTTCGACAGGAGGCTTTATAAAGAGGATATCGACGGAAGCGTAGCTCACGTAAAAATGCTCGGCGAATGCGGCATTATACCGAACAGTGATACGGAAAAGATTGCAAAGGGTTTGAGGCAGATCGAAAAAGAGATAGAGTCGGGCAAATTCCTTTTCAGGGAAGAGTACGAAGACATACATCTTAACATCGAAAAGCGCCTCATAGAGAAAATAGGTGATACCGGGGGGAAAATTCACACCGCGAGGAGCAGGAACGACCAGATCACTCTCGATATGAGGCTTTATCTGAGAAAAGAGATCAACGAGATTCTCCTACTCTTAAAAGATGTTGCTGAGTCACTCCTCGATCTGGCGGAAAAAAATATCGATATCGTACTTCCTCTCTACACACACCTCCAGAGGGGACAGCCCGTCCTTCTGTCGCATCATATGATGGGTCTTTACGAGATGTTTAAGAGGGATAGAGAGAGGTACCTCGATTGCCTCGAAAGAGTGAACGTGATGCCGCTTGGCGCAGGGGCGGGGGCGGGAACGACCTTTCCTATAGACAGAGAGTACGTAGCGAAGCTGCTCGATTTCCCCAAAGTCACTCAAAACAGCATCGATACAGTGAGCGACAGAGACTTCATCGTCGAGTTCATCGCCGTATCCTCGAACTTGATGATGCACTTGAGCAGGGTATCTGAAGAGTTCGTCCTATGGTCGAGCAAGGAGTTCGATTTCGTCGATCTCGGTGACGAGTTCACGACAGGATCGAGCATCATGCCACAGAAGAGAAACCCCGATATGGCCGAGCTTGTACGCGGGAAGACGGGAAGAGTTTACGGAAGCCTCGTAACCATATTGACGATAATGAAAGGCCTCCCCTTCTCATACAACCGGGATATGCAGGAAGACAAGGAACCGATGTTCGATACGGCGGATACTGTTAAATCCTCCCTCGAGATTCTAAAAGCTATGCTCAATAACATAGAATACAAGCGCGTAAATATGAGGAGCGCGCTAAACGAGGGCTTTATTACCGCGACCGACATCGCTGACTACCTCACTCGCAAGGGTCTGCCATTCAGGCAGTCGCACGAGGTGACGGGGAGGATAGTCGGGTACGCCGAGGAAAAAGGCAGGGAGCTCTTCAACCTACACATATCTGAGTACAGGATGTTCTCGAAACTCTTCGAAGAAGACCTCTTCGACCATATCACGCTCGAAGGATCGATAAGCGGGAGGAAGTCCCACGGCGGCACCGCAAGGCAAAATGTCCTAAAAATGATCGGACAGGGAAGGAAAGAGCTTGGGAAATGGTAAAGAGAGAGCGGCGTTCGGCATAGCGCATACAGACGGTGACAATTCTAAGGCGCGGATAGAATTAACTCCTAGATTCCGGAGGTCGTACAATGAAGGTAATGACCAGGGATGAATACAGGGAATTCCTTCTCGGCGGCACAAAAACCGGTAAGCTCGCGACAGTGAGAAGAGACGGACATGCTCACGTTGTACCTGTCTGGTATCACCTCGACGGCGATACCATTGTATTCACGACCGGAGGGGAGTCCGTAAAGTATAAGAACATGAAACGCGACCCGAGCGTATGCATTGCGGTAGATGATCAGACCCCGCCTTACTCATATGTCATGATAGAAGGGACCGTTTCGTTCTCTGAAGAGCCCGAGAAGCTGCTCTACTGGGCCACTCGCATAGGCGGAAGGTATATGGGCGAAGATCAGTCGGAAGCTTACGGAAAAAGAAATTCGACGCCGGGCGAAGTGCTTGTGAGGATCAATCCATCCAGGATATCGGCATATAGAGATGTTGCAGAATTTTAAAGCCGACACAACGCAGTCAGATGCTGACTCTCCTGCGCTCAAGAGCTATGAGATATCACGTGTAAGCGTAGGCGGAGACTCTGACTTCCGGACGTTTAAAGAATCCGGGAATCGGAATCTAATCTCATCCAAATTTGCTATTGAACAATAATCGGATAAGAAAGATAATTAATAGCGGTCCCGAAATTCGATATTCTGAAGATCTTATTAATTAATAGATACACTCGGCTGAACCACCTCGCTGGAGGAATTAATGAAATTTCACTCGGAGCGAAAATCGGCAGATAAGTCATACATTAGCAGAATAGCGTCAAGATTCTTCGCGGCAGAGAAAAAATCCAGCCCGGTTTTATTCTGGTCTTTCATAGTCGGCGCTCTGACGGGATTAGTAGGAGCCGTCTTTCAACTCTCGATATCAAAAGTCCAGGATTCGAGAGAATTTCTTCTCGAAATACTGCCGCGGATTCCGGCGCTCCCGTCAATTATTTCCGTTCTATTCTCGGCTGTTCTCGTATTCGTGGCCTTTTTGCTCGTACGCAGGATAGCCCCTGAAACCAGCGGCAGCGGAGTACTCGAGATAGAGGGAGCGCTCGATAATGTAAGGCCCGTCAGGTGGAAGAATGTTCTGCCGGTTAAATTCCTGTGGGGCCTCTTCTCCCTTGGCGGAGGTATGATCCTGGGGAGGGAAGGACCGACTATACAGATGGGCGGGAACATCTGCAAGATGATCGCGGATTTCTTCAAAGTCGAAAAAGACGACGTTCACGCGCTCATAGCCGCAGGTGCCGGGGGGGATTAACGGAGGCTTTCAACGCGCCGCTCGCGGGCATTCTTTTCGTATTCGAGGAGATGCGGCCCGAATTTAAATACAACTTCATATCCGTACAGTCCGTGATTATCGCTTCTGTAGCTTCGGATATAGCGCTACGTGCCGTAATGGGACAAAGCCCCGATATACAGATGAGGATGCTCCCTACTCCGCCGCTAACGTCGCTCTGGGTTTTTCTAATATTCGGTTTCCTGTTCGGGATATTCGGCGTGGTATTCAACCGCCTCCTCGTGAGAACGCTCGACTTCTTCTATAATCTCAAGGGACCAATGTTTACATATACCGGCCTTTACGTGGGCGCTTTTATAGGACTCCTCGTCTGGCTCTATCCCGACCTTGTCGGCGGAGGATATCAAGTCATACCCAGAGCCCTTTCGGGTACGATTCCGGTTACTATGCTCCTTCTCCTCTTTTTCGGGCGTTTCGGAACGACCATGATAAGCTACGGCTCGGGAGCGCCTGGGGGTATATTCGCGCCCATGCTCGCCTTAGGAACGCTATTCGGAATGTGGTACGGCAACATCGCGCACAGCTACGTACCCGACCTAGTCGTGCGTGTCCCGAGCTTTTCGCGGTCGCAGGCATGGCGGCCCTATTCTGTGCGACGGTAAGAGCGCCTCTCACCGGCATAGCCCTCACTATAGAAATGACGGATAATTACTTCATGATACTTCCGCTCATTCTTACCTGTCTGACAGCAACGCTCGTCGCGTAGGGACTCGGAGGAAAACCCGTTTACACGGTGCTGCTGAAACGGACTCTGAATCTCGCGATAAAATAGGCGGGCTGTTCTACTGTAATTTAATATTCGGATAAGAATTTTGCCAATTGGGGTTGGATTAAGTAAAACTGCTCAAAAAGCCGGACAGAACGCCCCTGGATTAGTAAACGAAAAGGCAGTAATCTAGAGAGCCTCTTCCTTGCACCCTCCCTCCCTCAATATCTCCTCTATCTCGTAACCCGCCGCTATGCTGGCAATAGATGATACCAATTCATGTGCTGGTGAGTAGACGAGATTCTCATTCAGGGCTTCTATCGTCTCTCCTCCGCCGTACATAGGCGAAAACTCCATTCCTTTCGTATTCAGGTTTTCATGGTCGTCCTTTCCGCTGTTTACCCTTAAGAACCCGCCCGCAACCTTAGCTTCTATGAGATAGAAAACAGGCTCCGCCGCCGCATCCCGCCCGCTTTTCAATACGGTCGGTATACCTTCCTGTAGTACTATATCCCTCACGGGCTTACCCCCTTTGCTCACCCTCATACGCTTCCTGCCTTCGGCATTGAGCCTTCGTATTTCATCCCCACACGATATGCTTAGAACCGCCATACCGTACGTTCCGGAATTGCTCTTCAAGAAGAGGTAAGGCTCCTCCGATACCCCCTTTTCTCTATATACCTTCCTGAGTCTGTCCAGCATGGAGTCAGCGATTGACGCCGCTCCATCCCTGGCCTTGGAATTATCGAAGTCCACGCCCTCAAGCGATACTGTATCGATTGAAATTATCCAGGGATCGATGCCCAGGATCTCGGCCGCCTCTCCGGCGAGCTTATTGTAATACTCGAAGTGGACGCTCTTTCTTCTCGTATGCCAGCCGATCTCAATCGGAGGCTCCACAGGCTGAAGGATATCTTTCAGCGTCTTGGGACACTTCTCTGAAAAATCATTGTTAATAAGCAGTAGATCGGGAGTCACCCGGGAAGTAGATATTTTATGGTCTTTCTTCATTACCTTGTACGCGACGACATCTTCTCCGCTCTGAGAGCGGAAGGATGCCTCGTCCAGGTTGAAATCGTCGCTCACTATCCCGATCTCTACTTCGTAACCTACCCTCTCGAGTATCGATTTCAGCACACGGATGTTTTCCCAGTAATAAGTGTTTCTCGTATGGAGCTCAGGGATTATAAGAATATTTATTACTTTCGGGTACTTGCGAAGGAAATAGTCTTTAAAGAGCGTGGACGCACGGTCCCTGAAAGGCTCTGACAGATTATTGAACCCGGCAGGGAAGATATTCGTGTCGACAGGAGCTATCTTGTGACGGGAGACCCTGAGATCGACCGAAGAGTAGAGGGGGATAAATTCCTTCTCTGCCTTTCCTCTGACCCAGGATTCCAATCGATCCCTGTTTCCCAATATTTTCGAACTTAATTCTTTAAGGTGCAGCATCTCAATATCAATCTTTCACGACGTATGTCCCGGCGAGCTTGTCGTGCCAGGTTTGACATTCGGAATCCGCCAGAGACCATAGAAAACCCGCAAATAAAAAGGCCGATGAAACGTAGTAACCGAGCCATCTGACAAACGCAGACCAGAATCCTATCCTCTCTCCCTCGTTATTAATCAATTTGATGCCCATTAGTATCTTACCCACTGTCTTGCCCCCGTACCCGTGTAGAAAAACGAAGTAAGTGGATGCGAGAAAGAAAAGGACTACATACATCGGAACAAAAATGTCTTCAGATCCGAACCCTTCGAGGGTGAAGCCGTTAACCAGGTAAAGTCCGCTGGTAGCCGCGAGAAACGCTATCAGCGAGACGAGCAAAATATCAATTATCATTGCCACGGAGCGTGAAAAAAACCCGGCAAGGTTATATACATCCGGCTCCTCAAAGTCCGTATATTCCTCCGGAACCTTTTCCGGAGGAGCATACTCGTGCTCACCAAACATTACGGGGTCTTCAGGCCTGAGGTCCTGTACTTCATCGTCGCTATGCCGCTCCTTAATTTGATCGCTGTGAGGAAAATCATCCCGTGCACGCTTCGAAGGAGTCTCTCTTCCAACATCTTTAGAGACCGGAAATAGTTCAATGTATTCATCTTCAGGAGGGTTCTTGACTCTGGATATGCGCTTTCGCCCGGATACTCTGGATCTGTAATACTTTCGAGCGGATGCCGCACCCTCCGCCAGCAGCTCGCCATGGCCGAATAATTCTCCTATAGATTCAGCCGAATCACCTTTCGGGCGCGGGTGAGAGCTCGCTCTATCACCGCTTGTCTTTTCCTCCGGAGCAGCTCCTTCTTCCGGGTCCCCACTCAGTGCAGATCCGCATTTCTTACAGCGTTCCAGATGATCGAAGCTGTTATATCCGCAGTACGGACATTTCATGGGTGCGCAGTGTAAAAATCAATCCTGTATTTATATAAATTATATAATGCACAAAACAAAATTGCGCCCTATCCCAACTAATCGGACTACATATTCCGATCGGATGAATTAGTCAGGATAGGGCGCAGACAAATTAATTCAGTATGGTGTCAAGAACCCTGTGTGAGTTGAATCTCGATAGCGGACTTAAGACCTTCCGGATTCGCACCCGGAACTATCATACCGTTAACTACGAATGTAGGTGTCGACTGAACACCGACTTCAGTAGCTTCTTTTATCTGACTCTCAATCTTAGCCTTTACTTCTTTTGATTGCAGGCACGCGTCGAATTTCTTGGTGTCGAGTCCTACTTCTTTGGCATATTGATTAAATTTTTCCTTCGAGTTTTCAAGAGTAATGTTCTTCTGGTTATCGAAGAGCTTGTCGTGGTATGCCCAGAACTTATCATTTCCGCCCTCTTGATATACACAGGTAGCGGCTATGGCTGCGGGCATTGCCCAGTTGTGCATCGTAAGCGGAAGCTGCTTGTATGAGAGCTTCACTTTGCCATCATACTCCTTCAAAATCGAGGGGATCATATCTTTTCCCTTCTTACAGAAAGGACACTGAAAATCTGAATACTCGACGATCGTTACTTTCGCATCAGCGGATCCTTTTGTCGGAACATCTTTGAGAGTTATCTTTTCCATTACTTCTTTATGAGGATCAACCGTTGTGTCGAATATCTCGCTTCCAAGAACCAGATACTTCCCGTTATTACTTACGAATACAGGAACCGGCTGATGGCCCCCCATGTTAAATGATCCCTCCTTAAAGCCCGCGAGCTTGGATGCTTTGAACGCGGAGATATCTATAATCTCGTCGTTGATGATAAGATACTTTCCGTCCGCTGACATGAGAATAGGAAACTCGCCCCTTGGAATGGGAATAGCTCCCTTTTTAATGCTCTTTATCGGAGTCTCTTTAAAACTCGCTGTGTCCACCATGTTTCCCATCAGTATGTATTTACCGTCCTGACTTATTACAAAAGCAACGTCCTGTGATCCCTGAGGGGTGGTGATAACGAATTTCCCCTTTTTAAGGCCCTTTATAGAGCTCGCTTCGTAGCCCTGAACCTGTACTGCGGTATCCGGCGACATATTCGCACCGAACCTGTTTTTAAAAAACTTCTGAAGACGGGATGTATCTTCTTTCGAAATTTGCTGGCTAAACGCCTGGCCGCCTACAATTAAAAATGTTATTGTAAGTATTGCCAAAGACCAAAATTTAAATCTCATACATGCCTCCTTTGTTATTACTGGCTTTTTTTATTAGCTAAAACTATACCACTGAATGTTTAGAAAGCAACATAAACTGCTTTGGGTCGATTTGAGCGCTATTAGCCAGAATTATTCAATTTTCATTCAGGAAAAAACCCTCTCGAATATACGGTCGATATTCTTAAGGTCCGCTGTTACATCAAAACATTCTTTTATTTCTTCCTTAGTTAATAAAGCCGAAACTTCGCCGTCGTTCAGGAGAAGCGACATAAAATAGCCTTTCTCTTTCCATGTTCTCGTAGCGTTCCGCTGAACAAGCTTATAGGCGTCCTCTCTCGACATGCCCTTATCGACCAGTTTTAACAGAACCTTCTGCGAGAATATAAGACCGCGAGTGAGCCATATGTTTTTTGCCATGTTCTCCGGGTAGACCTGCAGTCCTTCGAGGAGATAGGAAAGCCTGTCGAGCATGAAGTCGAGGAGAATCGTCGCGTCCGGGCCTATCACCCTCTCTACGGACGAATGACTGATATCGCGCTCGTGCCAGAGCGGTATGTTCTCAAGCGAGGTGATGGAATATGACCGAACGACACGGGCGAGCCCGCACAGGTTTTCTGAAAGCACCGGGTTCCTCTTGTGGGGCATCGCGGACGAGCCCTTCTGGCCTTCCGTAAACGGCTCTTCGAGCTCGAGTACCTCGGTCCGTTGAAAATGCCTTATTTCCAAGGCTATCTTTTCGATAGTCGACGCTATTATGGACATTGTCAGGAAGTATTCCGCATGTATATCGCGCTGGATTATCTGGGTCGATATCGGAGCGGGCTTGAGACCGAGACGCTTGCAGGCGTACTCCTCAACCTCGGGCGGAACGTTCGCGAATGTCCCGACGGCCCCGGATATCTTGCCCACGCCAATTACTTCCCTCGCCCGGATCATGCGGTCGAGATTCCTTTTCATTTCGTCATACCAGAGTGCAAACACCAAGCCCAATGTCTTGGGCTCGGCGTGAATACCGTGGGTCCTCCCGATCATGGGAGTCCTTTTATATTTATAAGCCTGTTTCTTTAGAACCTTAATGACGTCTTTTATATCTTTTATTATCAAATCGGCGGCATCGCTTAGCTGGAGCGCAAACGCCGTATCCAATACGTCTGATGAAGTTAGGCCGAGGTGAATGTACCTCGATTCTTTCCCGACATGCTCCGAAACCGAAGTCAGAAAGGAGATTACGTCGTGTTTCAGCTCTTTTTCGAGCTCATTTATCCTTTCGACGTCGAACGCGGCCTTCCTCTTAATAATCTCTACAGCGCTTTTGGGTACTCGCTTATATCTTGCCCACGCTTCGCAAACGGCGATTTCCACACGGAGCCAGTTTTTATACTTGGCCTCGTCAGTCCAGATCGCCGACATCTTGGGCCTTGAATATCTTGGAATCAAATCGTTAGCACCTCCCCTAATGTTTTCCTGGGAGCAACGGATACTTTCACTTCCATACCTTTATCCGTTTTCCTCAATACGCTCGAAGCCGACGCAAAAGCTACTTCAGGTCTGTTATTCACCTGGCTCAAATGAGCGAGCACAAGGTGCTTCAAACCACCATGCACAAGTTCCGAAAGCAGCTCGGACGCCTGGTGGTTCGAAAGATGTCCCAGTCGTCCTCTGATCCTCTGCTTTAAATCCCACGGATAGTGGCTGTAAAGCAATATGTCATTATCGTGGTTGAATTCCAATACGAGAGCGCTCGACCCCTTTAGCCTCTCCCTGACTAATGCCGTCACGGAACCTATGTCCGTTACTACGCCGATTTTCTCCCCTCTGCCGGATTCTATCGAGAACCCGACCGGGTCAAGGGCGTCATGAGGAACAGAGAAGGGAGTAATCGATAAATCCTTTATCATAAAAGGAGCATCGGTATCAAATTCTCTCAGAAGCCCTACTATATTATGCCAGAGATGAGATGTAGCTTTCGCAACATGAACGGGGACGCCAATATTCCGCAGCGCCGCCGTATGGTCGGAATGCTCGTGGGTCACGATGACGGCATCGATATCGGATACGCTTACCTCCAGCTTTCTCAGCTTGAGACCAATCTGTCTCAGACTTATACCGGCGTCTACGAGGATCCTTGTGTTATCGGACTCTATATATAGAGAGTTGCCGGAACTCCCGCTTGCAAGTGTACAGATTCTCATAGGATTCGGACTACCGTTTTCGTGAAATTAAGATTCTAGTATGGAATTATTTTTTCTTAAAAGTCAATATCGCGGAATCATATAAAATCTCAGATTCGATCTGCTCATCCCCTCTCTATAACTATTACGGCATTAATCACGCTATCACTTACCGATTCTCAACACAGATAAAGACCGATGCGCCTGAATAGTATCAACCCAGGGCAGCTCCATAACGATTATATATTCAATATTCCTTATCTCTCTGAAGCGCAGGCTCTGTTAAAATCGGATTGATGGAAGTCTCTGTGCCCTTTTTACCTGAGCCGTGAAATATCGAAAGAAGTCCCGTATATAAGAATCCGAATTGTATGAGAACCAGAAAGGGGACCCAGCCGTAATGACCCGTATAAATGGCGAAAACGGTCTGCAGCGAGAATAATATACCGATAATGACTTCAATGACGGCAGTCATTTCCTTGGAAGCTACATAGCTCCTGGTACGCCAGTTGTCGCTCCGGGAAGTGACGGCGAATTTCGGGGTGCGTCGGAATTCGGAATTTATACCGAATAGAGCTTCGAGCACGGCTTTTGAGTTATTCACAGCCATACCGACCCCTACCGAAATCGCAAGGGGGACATATCTTAGATAACGCAGCCAGTTCATCCCGTGCACTTCTCTCACTGTAATAATATAGAACAACACGAAGCTGAGAGTCCCAGCAGCTATAGCGAATACATTTATGACTATCCCGCTGTCCCAACCTATCTTGCTCCAGAAAAGCCCCATCGGAAACATAAGCAGCAATAGAACAAGAAGAAGCAAATATGAAATATTGCCGAACAGGTGAAAAAACGCCTCCGACTTGATCTTAAAAGAAATATCCTTCCTTCTGAATATCTGGGGGAGTATTTTCAGAGCGGTTTGAACCCCCCCTTTTGCCCACCTGTGCTGCTGCGACTTAAACGCGTTCATATCGACAGGGAGCTCGGCGTCGGCAGTCGTTTCTCTCAAGTAAACAAGCTTCCACCCCGTGAGTTGGGCCCTGTAGCTGAGATCGAGGTCCTCGGTAAGGGTATCGTGCTGCCACCCGCCCGAGGTTTCAATGCACTCTTTTCTTAGTACCCCCGCAGTACCGTTAAAGTTGAAAAACATCCCCCCGTTATACCTGGCCGTCTGCTCAATCACGAAGTGACCGTCAAGGAGTATAGCCTGTGCTCTCGTGAGGGACGAGTAATCGAGGTTTACGTGACCCCACCTTACCTGAACCATGCCGACTTCAGGGTCGGAGAAGAAATCTACAGTATTTTTGAGAAAGTCCCGGGGTGGTATGAAATCGGCATCGAATACGGCTATGAGCTCGCCCTTCGCAGATTTAAGTCCTTCCCTCAGTGCTCCCGCCTTATAACCCTCTCTGTTTTCCCTGTGTATATAAGAGATATCGTGACCCAAGTTCTTGAATTCATTGACACGCATGCTTGCGATTTCCACGGTTCTGTCGGTGGAATCATCGAGTACCTGTATCTCCAGGAGCTCAGCCGGGTAGTCTATTTTGCATATCGATGAAATGAGTCTTTCGACGACGTACATTTCATTGTAGACGGGGAGCTGAATCGTAATTGGAGGAAGAGTTTTGAACCTGGATTTGGGTACCGGAATTTTTCCTTTACTCCTTTCATATATATATGAAAGGTAATATCGGTGCATACCGAATATGCAAAGAAGCGAGAGCGTTACGGCATATATGACTGTTACTATGATCTTAGAAGCTAGAATAAAATATTCCAATTCTCATTTCCTGCTGCCTTTTCCTTCCGGACAAGATCAAAACTTTGCCTTTTTGAGTCTTTCCACAGCCTGAATTATCCTTTCCGTATTGAACGTAGTAGATACGCGCGCATACCCTTCGCCGTACTTCCCGAAACCCGTACCGGGGGTAACTATTATTCCGGCCTCCGTCAAGAGCCTCGACGAAAATTCCTTCGAAGAAAGCCCCTTTGGAACTTGAAACCAGACATAAAACGTGGCCAGAGGTTTATCGTATTTCAAGCCGGCCTCGTCGAGCCCCTTACAAAAGATATCCCTCCTCTCCTGGAATATCTTTATTCTGTCCTCAAGTCCGATTTTGTAATTTTTCAGGGCCTCTATGCCGGCAACCTGGACGGCCTGAAAGGCGCCCGAGTCTATATTGGTCTTTATCTTCCCCAGCCCTCCTATGGCCTTTTTGTTTCCTACCGCGAAACCTATCCTCCATCCGGTCATATTGAATGTCTTGGAGAGGGAATGGAACTCAATACCTACTTCCTTGGCGCCATCGAACTCGAGGAAGCTGACCGGCTTATAGCCTTCATACGCTATTTCAGTATAGGCAGCGTCGTGACATATAAGAATATTAAATTTAACAGCGAAATCTACAAGGTCTTTGTAAAAATCCTCGTCCGCTACGGCAGTGGTAGGGTTATTAGGATAATTTACGAACATTATCTTGGCTTTCTTGGCGATATCTTCGGGAATAGCCCCTAGGTCAGGGAGAAAGCAGTTCCCTTTAAGCAGCGGCACTGCGTAAGGGATACCGCATGCGAAGCTTATGGAAGTCGGGTAAACAGGGTAGCCGGGATCCGTATAGAGTCCGATATCACCGGGATCGATGAATGCGAGGGGAGTGTGCGCAATACCTTCTTTCGAGCCTATTAGCGCGACGGCCTCAGTCCCGGGGTCGAGCTCGACGCCGAAACGCTCCTTGTACCAATACGTGGCCGCCGCCCTGAACGAGAACAGCCCTTCATATGAGGGGTATCTGTGGTTTTGCGGGTCTTCGGCCGCTTTCTTTAGTGCATCAATAATATGTTTCGGTGTCGGTATGTCTGGATCGCCTATACCCAAATCGATGATATCAACCCCCTTTGCCCTCATTTCTTTCTTTTTTGCGTCTATTTCTGCAAACAGGTATGGCGGAAGATCCGCAATTCTCTTCGACCACTTCACATCCATTAATATTCTCCTTTATCGCTGCCCTTCAGGAATTTCTATCATAACTAACCTATGGTATTAGAGCAAGCCGAGATACTGCGCATGAGAGAGGATTGAGGCACGTAGATAACAAATTCAATATCCAGGAAACATTTATTCTTGCGTATCACTGACTTCCCTATATGCCCCGCTTATCCTCTCGTAAGCGATTTTCGCCAGCTCCTTTCTCGAATAGCGACTTACCGAAGGGATTACTTCGAGCTCCCTAAGCTCAACACTTACTGATCTCAAAGTCAAAAGCCTGAAAAAATGCTCGAAAAAACTTATATTTCCGTGATAATAGACAAGGTGCCCGTTCCCCGCGTTCACATCCCCGCCGTTTATTTTCCTGTATATTATACAAAGCGGGAGGATATCGGCACCGCATTCCACGGCTGCCGAGAGTAACGGTGTCTTGAAGGGCATGACCTCCTTACCGTCGGAAGTCGTTCCTTCCGGGAACAGAACTACGTTTATGCCCATATTAATTATATTCTTAATATTCTGTATATCACTCAACAGTCGCGCCCTGTTCCGTCTTTCTACGAATACCCCTCCCGAGTACCTGATAATAGACCCCAGGAGAAAGGCTTCCTCAAGCTCCGAATTCGCGACGAAGACCGAGGGGGCAACGGAGGAGATAGCCATGATATCCATGTACGAAAGATGGTTCGATATTATGAAATGGTTCGTATCCGCATAATTCAGTCTGTGTATATTTTTAAGTGTGACTTTTACGCCCAGCACAATGAGGGCCGCCTTAAGATAAATGGACGAGATGCGGGAGAAACACCTGAGTTTAGCCGCTTTATTTCGAACTATCAGATCGACACAAAAGGATATCGGAAGGAATGTGATGACCAGAATTACGAATGCGAGTATTTTAAGCAATTTTAAGAGCCAAGCCATAATTACCGAATCCGCTTACGCCTTAATTGAGTCCGCTGTGCTAAAATAATTGCAGAATATAATTTACTCCACCCAGTGAAAATATAAAAACAGGAAATGAACTCACTTAGAGAATTCATCAAGTCGGAGATAAGGGCGAAAGGAAAGATAACTTTCTCGGAATTCTTGGTGCATGCGCTTTACCATCCGGAGCTGGGGTACTATATGTCCGGGATCACTCGGATCGGAAAAGCGGGGGACTATTACACAAGTCCCTCCGTAACTTCAGCATTCGGAGAGGTCCTCGCCGGGTTCGTAACGAAAGTGGGCGCCATCGCAAACGGAGAGGTGCTTCGAGTAGTCGAGTCTGGCGGTGGGAAGGGCTTACTAGCCAGAGATATACTCGATTCAATTAAACGAGGAAGTCCTGAAATATACAATAAAGCAAAATACTATCTGATTGAAAAGAGCCCGGCCGGCATCAAGGAAGCCGAAAAGGCTCTCGTCAATCACCGCTCCAAAGTCAAATTCATCTCCTCGATCCCAGAACTCGAACCCGAAACAATTGACGGAGTAATCATTTCGAACGAGCTCATAGACGCCCTGCCCTTTCATAGAGCAAGGTTTAAAGACGGGGCATTAAGAGAAATATTTATTTCGCTGAAAGACGACGAATTCACGGAAATTTCGGATGAACCCAGCACGCGGGAACTGATCGAATACTTTAATAATTATGATATCCGCTTCCGCGAGGGTCAGGTAGTCGAAGTCAATCTGAACGCGGGCAAATGGCTCGGTGAAGTGTCAGGTATATTACGGAAGGGTTTTGTCCTGACGATAGATTACGGATATCTCGCGCACGAGCTCTACAACCCGGAGAGAATGAGAGGGACTTACAAGTGTATGCATAAACATTCGATAAATGAAAATCCCTATATAAACATCGGAGAGCAGGACATTACGGCACATGTGGATTTCAGTAATTTGATCAAAGCCGGCGAGTCTCTGGGTCTTAAGACCGTTAAATACGATACACAGGGTCAGTTCCTCATCGACTGGGGGATACTGGATATGATGACAAGGGAGTCGGATAGGGAAACCGACTCCGGATCGTTAGGGGCTGGCAAAAACATTGGTATTAAGAACCTCTTTCTCCCTGGCTCCATGGGGCACAGCTTCAAAATACTCCTTCAGAAAAAGAATATATATACGGCGGACGAGGATTTTTACCCCGGATCGCCGCTGAAATTAAGCTTCGGCGTGGTATAAGACTCACAAAGAGCCCGAAATACCAACTTGGAACATCCGGCAGAATAACACTTGACAAGAATTGCTTACTAGTATAATATTAGTACTAACCAGTCAGTACTAATCTCAAGAGGGGTGGGTCAATATTGAATAAGAGCAAAGATAAGATTCTGGCCTGTGCAAAGGAGCTCTTCCACGAACACGGCTTCCATCAGACATCAGTAGATGAAATACTCAAACAAAGTGGGGTCACGAAAAGCAATTTCTACTACCATTTTAAAAGCAAAGAGGAGCTCGGGCTCATCATACTCGAAAGATTCATAGCTCATTACGAGACCGAGGTGCTGCTTAAAACACTCGGCAACAAATCTTTGCAACCTACTGAAAAATTTGACGAATTTTATATAACTGTTAAGGCATACCACCGAGATTTACAGAAGGCAAGAGGGTGCCCGTTCGGCAATCTTGCAATTGAGATGAGCGGGGCGAACGAACATTTCAGAGAAAAACTTTCCGCTTTTTTTAATTCCTGGGAAAGAATTATCGAAGATTGCATTAAAGAGGGTATGAGTAAAGGGGATTTCCGCAGCGACCTTCCGCCCGGAGTTGTCGCACAGTTTATACTCTCGCATCTGGAAGGGGCGATAATGATGGTTAAAACCCACAGATCTATCGAGCCCCTTTCAACCGGGAGCGAGACCATTATGAAGTTATTAAAAGCTGCCTGACAAATATCAAAGGAGGTGTATTATGTCCGAATTTTTATTTAAAAGCGACATTTCAAGCGACATGGCGCTATTCAAAGAATTAAACCCTGAGCTCCACGGAGCTTGGATGGATTTCCACAACGGAGTATTTAAAGACGGCGCACTCTCTCAAAAGGAAAAGCAACTTATTGCTGTTGCCGGAGCACACATAACACGATGCCCATATTGCATAAGGGGCAGGGTAAGGTTATCGAAGAACCTCGGCGCAACGGATCAGGAGATAATAGAGGCGATCTACGTCGCGATGCGCTTCGCAATGGGAGGGCCTTATGCGTTTTCAAGCATTGCCTTTGAAGCTCACGACGCGCTTGAGCACAATATTCCCCTTACTGAAGGACACTTCTTTAAAAAGGACATAACCAGCGAGATAAACGATTTCAGCGCGTGCAGTGGAGATAATTCAGAGGCCTTCAAGAATTACACTAAAAGGGTATTCGCCGACGGAGCGCTCAGCAAGGATTTTAAAAGAGGTTTGGTTGGACTCGCCTGCGCTCACATGACGAAATGCCCGTACTGCATCAGGGGCTGCGTCAAAGACGCAAGGAGCGGCGGAATAACGAAAGAGCAGATGGCGGAAGCCATTAACGTAGCCATGGTTATGTCAGCAGGGGCCTGCTTTGCGCATACGAGTATCGCCATGGATACACTTGCGAACATGAATGCAAAGGATAAAGCCAGGGCTGCGGGATAAGTGCAAACGATAAATCTAACTTTACCGGCCGAGATTGTACCGATAGCCGCTTAAAATACGAATTAAAGACGTCAGGAGACGACGTGCAATCCCGTCGTCTCCTGACGTTAATATTCCAGGTCTAAACACGCTTACATCAAAACTACATAAACTCACAAAAAAAATTAACCTTATTAGCACCACCGGAGCTTATATGGTAATTTATCCTTTGAATGAATCGGCTCTCCTTACCGAATGAAGATACGATTGCGGCTATCGCCACTCCCCCGGGGGATGGAGGAATCGCCATTATAAGGATCAGTGGTCCGAAATCGACCGAGATTATTAAGCTTATCTTCAAAACCGAACACAGGGACACCGGCAAAGCCTCAATTGAATACCACCGTCTTTATCATGGGCGAATCATTGATTATAAAACTAATGACATTGTGGATGATGTCCTATGCGTATTTATGAAGTCCCCCAATTCATATACGGGCGAAAATGTCGTCGAAATACACTCTCACGGCGGTCACCTGGTCCCGAAAAAAATACTTGGCATGCTATTCAGTCTCGGCATAAGGCCCGCAAATCCCGGCGAATTTTCTCTTAGAGCGTTTTTAAATGGAAGAATGGATCTTGCTCAGGCAGAAGCAGTTTCCGATATCATAAACGCCCGAACCGATGAGGCATTGAAGCAGGCGGAACTCCAGCTGGAAGGAATCCATTCGGACAGGATCTGCGAATTCAAGGATACAATTATGGATATATTGGCGGAAATAGAAGCTCAGGTGGATTTTCCTGAAGAAGACCTGGACCCTATAGTAAAAACAAGCCTGTATAACAGGACAAATGACCTTATCAAAGACTTAACCACCCTGCTTAACACTTATGAAGAAGGGAGGATCATCAAATATGGCATCAGGACTGCAATCCTCGGAAAGCCCAATGTAGGGAAATCAAGCCTTCTGAACAGGCTTTTGATGAAGGACAGAGCTATAGTAAGCCACCTTCCGGGCACAACCAGAGATTTCATCGAAGAGAGCATAGATATAAGAGGTTTACCGCTCGTTCTTGTAGATACAGCTGGCATTAGAGTTACGGTCGACGAGATAGAGCATGCGGGTGTTCGGATCGCTCGGAAAAAGGCCGACGAGGCAGAGCTGCTGCTTATAGTGCTCGATGGGAGCACGCAGCTCGAACAAGACGATACTGAGGTCCTAAAACACAAAAATGGGAAAAAATCCCTGATTGTCGTCAATAAATCCGATTTAGGCCTAAAATTAAGCCCTGATACGCTATCTGCCCTAATCCCCGATAATAGAATTATCTACACATCGGCCAAAGCAGGCACCGGTATCGAGGAACTTAAAGACGCCGTTAAGGAATTACTGACGGGCGGTATAAGCATTAAAGACAGAACAGAGATCATAATAACCGAACTCAGACATAAACTCGCCCTGGAAAACGCCGGAAGCAGACTATATTCATTCCTTGAGCTATTGAATAAAGGGGAGTCGCCTGAATTCCTTGCAATAGACTTAAGGAGTGCTCTCGATTCCCTCGGAGAAATAACGGGCGAAATTACAACCGAAGATATACTGGGAAGAATCTTCAGCAAATTTTGCATTGGTAAATAGGGTCTTATGAAATGTTTCACGTGAAACATCCACACTTGTGGATAATTTTTTTTACATTTACGAACCTGATATTAAGACATATAATGCAATAATTACAGTGGATTGTGAAACTTATTCTGTTTTCGTTCACTATTTTATCCACAATCCTTCCACGTATTTTTAATTTTTCTTTAATTTCAGGCGGTTGAGAAATCAGGATATCAATATCGTTTCTAGAATACTCCCAGGGACATCAAAAAACGATATCTAATACCATTCGAGTTTCTCATGAAGCAATTCTTTTACGCTTTCATATAAGTGATTCTTAACCGGTAAGTTTAATCCCCCAAGCTGCGAAATAATGAATGAGCCTGAAAGAGAATTAGTCAGAAAGGCGAACTCGCAACCGGCAATGTCCTCCGGAGAAAACCTGCCCTCCTCTACTGTAATTCCCAGCTCAGA
The DNA here is from genome assembly GCA_044451425.1 of Thermodesulfobacteriota bacterium. Taxonomy (GTDB): domain Bacteria; phylum Desulfobacterota_D; class UBA1144; order Nemesobacterales; family UBA2774; genus 2-12-FULL-53-21. Next base: position 9,843 of record JBIOKC010000008.1, on the reverse strand, counting down.
CACAGAATTTATCAGGATTTCGCGCGTTATTCCCGGTAAGATACCGCAATCGATGGAAGGTGTGTATAAAGTGTCGTTCCCGATCCAGAAAATATTGCTGGAAGTACACTCGGCTATCTCCTCATTTTCATTAACAAATAAGGATTCATCGAATCCTTTCTGATTCGCCTCTCTACGGGCGATCACATTCTCAAGATAATTAAGGGACTTAATGCGATAGACCGGGGATTCGGAGCTCCTTTTAAAGGAACTGTTAGAGATCTTTACCGGTTCTTCTCTCGGAGCATATTCTCTTACTATAACCAAGATATCGCCTTTAGTTGGATAATCATAATATGCGGACGAGCCTTCAGAGAGGAGACATACCTTAACGTAAGCATCGGACAAACGCGTTTCTGATACGGCCTGTTTTATTAAATCAGCCAGATCGCCTATTCCTATGTGCGGTATTCCGAGCACTCCGGCGCCATGCTCCATGCGCGAGTAATGCTTCTCAAAAAAAACGGGCATACCGGATTTGAAGCGAAAGGTCTCGAAAACACCCTCTCCATAAAAAACCGCCCTCAGCGGAACCTCTGGCTGAGTCCGTTTGCCGTTTATAAATACCTGTTCCAATTCAATTTTCCTAGACATGCAACCGGGGCATCTTGTTATTCCATAAGTCCGAGAGCTTTTTTGATTGCGAGAGACTTTAAGAGTGTTTCTTCATACTCCCCCTCAGGGTCGGAATCCCACACGATCCCCCCTCCCGTCCAATACGTCGCCCTTCCGGACTTAGTGGTCATTAATCTTATTCCGACGCTCAACGTAAAGTCCCCGTTCGGGAAAAATAACCCGATAGCCCCGCAATAGGGTCCTCTATAATGCGGCTCCAGTTCGTCTATTACCTCAAGAGACCTTCTCTTGGGCGCGCCGGTGACAGAGCCAGGCGGAAAGATATTCCCGATAATGCTGCTTATGCTGTGATCTTGTTTTAGGTGGCCTTCTACCTCTGATACCATCTGATGAAGAGTCGAATAGCTCTCTATGTCGAAAAGCCTTCTGACCCTGACAGAGCCCCGTACGCACACCCTTGAGAGATCATTTCTCATGAGATCAACGATCATTAGGTTCTCGGCTCTCTCCTTCTCGCTGCTCACTAATTTAGCCTTTTTGATTATATCGGACTCCGGCGTCTTCCCCCTGTGCCACGTTCCTTTGATAGGCCTTGTAACCAATCTGTCTCCGATCTTTTGTAAAAATAGCTCCATCGATCCGCTAATCAGCTGGAAATCCCCGAAATCCATGTAACAGCCGAATGGGACATGTTGCACGTGAAACAATCGTAAAAAATATTCGAGAGGATGCAAGCTGTAATTCGAAATGAATCTCTGAGAAAGGTTAACCTGATATATGTCTCCATCTTTTATATACCTCTTTGCAACATTGACCATCCGGATATATTCGTCCTTGCTCATATTAGACATAAACTCATATCCCGGATATTCCAATTGCATTAAGTTTCCGGAGACATTTCTTTCATTATCAGAATAAAATTTCATAGCGCCTAAATGTCCGGTCGACATATCCTCCTCCCGGAAAAGCAGGAACTTCATATCCGGAAATCTATCACCCTCTTTAACGCGCTTTGGAATAAAACCGGAATCCGTATAAGCCGAGTATTCATACCCTATGTATCCGGCCGCTATATATCCCTCGCTCAAGCAGCACTCGAGAGCAGATAACGGGTGACGTGTCGTCTCCAGAATCCCCGTACCCGATTGTAGAGTCACCGAGCCGTTAATAGAATAAAATAAGCCCTTCGGCTCGCCAAAACGGATGAACCACCCTTTCTTCTCAGGGCTCCCGAGCCACCCGCCCCCTGAATCCTTGAGGAGACACGTACATCGGTCTCTATATTTCATGACTATAAATATTAACCATATTGAATCGACTTTTTAACAGGCAGGGGGAATTTGATATGCTTTTCTATCGCCGGATTATTAGTAGATAATGATATTTATTTCTCTATTTATTGTATAATGCAAGTACAATTCCCGACCCGGGCTTGCTTTCGTCAGAACTCAGGTCTTCTTCCCAGGTTCAACGGATTCCCGCAAAATCATCGATATATCCTTGATCTCGATTTTGTCGTTGCCAGCGTGTTTGGATGCGTCCTCAAACATCGTATCGCAGAAGTAACAGGCCACTGCAAGTGTATCGGGGTTTTTGGATTCGACTTCCTCGAATCTGTTCCAGTTTACCCTCGGCGCTTCCTCCTCCATCCATATCTTCCCGCCGCCGGCTCCGCAGCAGAAGCTCTTCTCGCGTCTCCTGTCGAGCTCTATGAGCTTGAGGCCGGGTATCGACTGCAGAAGCTCCCTCGGTTCATCGAAGACCCTATTATATCTGCCGAGATAACACGGGTCGTGATAGGCAACATCCTGGTTTATCTCCTTGGTCGGCTTCAACCTCCCCTGCTTCACGAGATCGTTCAAGAGCTGCGTATGGTTTACGACCTCGAAATTGCCGCCGAACTGCGGGTACTCGTTCTTGATAGTGTTGAAACAGTGAGGACAGTTGGCAATGACCTTTTTCACTTTTAGCTCATTTAGTGTTTCGATATTCTGTGTAGCGAGCATCTGATATAGCGCCTCTTCGCCGAGTCTTCTCGCCGGGTCGCCCGTACATCTCTCCGCGGGTCCCAGCACTGCGAATTTAACTCCGGCCTGTGTCAAGAGACTAACCACCGACTGTGCAATCTTCTGCCCTCTCGGATCATACCCTCCGTAGCATCCCATCCAGTAGATATAGTCAAAAGCGGTTGCGTCCTCGATTCCATTCTCACCTATTACATTTACATCCTCATACCCCGAGATCCATTTAGCGCGTTCGCCCTCGCTAAATCCCCAGGGGTTACCTTGGGTCTGCAGTTTCTGCAGCGTTTTGACCGCAGTTCCGGTTAACCTGCCCTCTAGCGTGAGAAAACGCCTCATTTCCATGATTTTGCCCATCTGATCTATAAAAAGAGGGCACTGCTCCACACATGCGTTACAGCTGGTGCAGGCCCAGAGCTCTTCCTCGGTTACCCACTCGGGGCCGGGAAATGTTGAGACCCCGTTCCCATTGGAGGAATGGCCGTTCAAAAGCCCCTTCCCCTCGCTCGAGGCATAGTGCCTGAGCTTAACGACTATTTCTCTGGGCGAGAGAGGCTTCTCCGTATGCCATGCGGGGCAGTTATCGGTGCATCTTCCGCATTCTGTGCATGTGTAGGCGTCTAGGATATCCTTCCACGTAAAATCCTGCAGTTTGCCGGCTCCGAAGTGATCTATGTCCTCCGGGACATTTTCGAAATCGATGGGCTTGAGTGCTCCTCTCGGCTGAAGATTCTGGAAAAATACGTTCGGTATTGCAGTAAACACGTGGCTGTGCTTCGAATACGGGAGATAATTCAAGAACCCCAGGACTATCAGCACGTGGAACCACCATAAAAATTCATGGGAATACATTAGGCCGGAATCGCTCATACCGGAGAAGAAAGTGCTCGCAATAACGCTCGAGACGGGCAGCCATCCGGTTTCCGCCTTGCCCATAGCTATATTAGTAGCCATTACCCCGAGAGCAGTAACCATGAGCCCGAATATGAGCCCCAGTATCACGACCGCGTCGAGTCCGTTCACCTCTCTTCTCTTCGCGATGGTGGTCCTGTTTATTATCCCCATTATTATGGCGACCAGTACGAGCAGTTGCACTATATCGAGTATGAACTCGTAAACGCTGTGAGCCGGGCCGGGGATTAGTCTGAAGCCCGGGAATATCCCGCCTATCAGTATCTCGATCGTACCTATAGTTATTATTACAAAGCCCCAGAAAATCATGAAGTGCTCTATGCCTGCGAATTTGTAATTTTTCACAAGCCTTTTCTGGCCGAATACATATATCAGCACCCTCTTTATCCTCTCACCGATATTATCGAATCTGGATTCGTATTTGCCCAAACGAAGGAGCTTCACAAGGTTATAAATGTTATAGAAGAAAAACCCGAAGGCGGCTATTATCAAAATTGCCATTATGATTGGCTTCATAAATTGTCTCCTTAATTAGCGGACGACCGAATTACCAGACCGGCTCTTAGTATCTTAAAAAAAAGCGCTCTGATAGTCAAGAAAAATAGGGCATATAAACACGGCACGGTAAATCAATGTTAATAATAAATAGAAGGAAATAAAATCGGACATGATAAAAAGCAGTGAATATTATATATATACTATGTATAATATATGATGGGGCTGCTCATGAATGCACGTGCACCCGTTGTCGATACAAAACCTGAGAGCAGATAAAACCTCCTCTCAAGGCGAACGCGTTTATAAAATAAATCGGTCAATATCCTGAGCTTCGAGACCAATCAGTTCAATGTGACGAGGATAGATTTAACATCGGGCTCGACGCTTATCATATCGTTGCCGAACTTTTTGGCCTCGTCTTCGGTAGTGAAATTGCCTACTTTGACCCTGTACCAGGTCCCCTTTCCCGGCAGATTCACTTTTTCGATGTATGCCGGATAAGTCCTGGACTTGAGTGTTTCCTCCATCTCCTTCGCTATCTGAAGGTCCGGGAACGAGGCTAACTGTACGGTATACTTCCCTTCCTTATCGCTCGTCACCACGGAGCCGGTTCCCGCATCCGAATCTTCGTCCGCTGCCGGTTTATCGGGTTTCTTCTCCGCTTTCACGGCCTTCACAGTTAATACAGGTTTATTCAGAGCAGACGCTTTGGCGTTCACTTCACTCCCTACCGTGTAACCGCCAAGCGTCTCGATGTAGATAAACGATTTCTTATTCCCTGCAGAGGAATCGGTTCTATCCGACTCCCTGGCGATCATGGAGGCGATATTCCTCTCGATCGGTGTTTTTTTCAAATAATCGTAATGCGCATAAACCCTGTTCACATATTCAATTGTTTCATCGTAGGGGGGGATCTTGTAGCCGTACTTTATCACCGCGTTCTCCCCAGCGTTATAGCCGGCAATTGCGAGCGTTATATTATTGTTGAACATACCCATAAGTATATTGAAATACTTGATCCCGCCTTCTATATTTTCGACTGGATCGAACGGATTGGTTACCCCTATTCGTTCGGCCGTTCCGGGCATGAGTTGCATGATACCCATGGCTCCCTGTGGAGAAACCGCGTCGGGATTAAAATCCGACTCTACCTTTATCATCGCCTTTATGAGCAGCGGGTCGACTCCGTACCATCTCGCGGTGTCGTTTATACGCTCATCGAATTTATCCGAATATTTATATTTGTCGAGGTATCCCCTCTGATTCCTGGGGGTGCCGCGGAACGTCCCCCAGGGGCTTCCGATCTTCTTATATGCGTTGCTTTGAGGGTCGATATTCGTATAATAGACGACCCCGTCCATTTCTTTTTTATAATAATAGGAGTTTGCCGAGGTATTTTGGGAAAATAAGATGATGAATAATGGCAGAGCGAAAATAGCCCAAACCATACGGGTGCTGATGTTGAATAACTGGCAGTCGGCTCTTCTCATGCGAGACTCCGGATAGGACATTTTCAAAAAGGCGTAGTGGGACTGCCTTAATTTCTAAAGAGAATAGCGGAATTTAACAGCGACCCATCCTCCATCTGTTCGGCAACCCGCCGCCATAGGCTTAATTCACCCTTAGGCCGTCGGCTTTGCGCCCTATTCTTTCGAATAGTTTGCCTTTTCGATCAGAACATCCTTCTCCAAACTCCAAAATTATATTATAACCTGGAACTATATTTGTCAATAAGTTTTATCAGTTATATGAATTAATTAAAGTACCGCAGGATGCAACTTGATATAAAGCACGAAGATATGGAACCTGTTTACAATATTAATTTTTTGTATACGCTCAAATGACTATCCCGTGATGAAGAAATTAAAATAAATTTTATTATTACCTTTTTAGGACTTTCTCGCCGCGCTTGATAATGCTCTTGGGAAGTCGCCCCCGGCCGGTATCCTTCTGAGCGCCGTTTCATTCATTGTATCATGGTGGATATACGTTCCCGTACACGAGCTATTTCATGCATTCGGTTGCATATTGGGGGGCGGAACCGTATCCGAGCTGGATATAAGCCCCAAATACGGCGGGGCGTTTCTAAGTAAAATATTTCCGTTCGTCTCGCCGGGCTCCGATTATGCCGGGCAGCTAACCGGATTCGACACTGGAGGAAGCGACCTCACCTTTTTATTGACCGACCTTTTCACATTCCTCCTTACTATATTCGTCGGGGTGCCCCTCCTGAGGTCCGCCTCGCGCTCTGCCACGCTCCCGGTGAGGATAAAGCTCGGCGTCTCGATACCGATAGCGTTCGCCCCGTTTATATCCTTCAGCGGTGATTATTACGAGATGGGCTCTATTATAGTCTCCCGCATAGCGGCTTTTTTCTCCCTCCGTCGATATTAGCCGATTGCAGAGCGACGATTTGTTCAAGCTTTCAAAAGAGATATTTTTCTCGGGGAGCCAATACGGTGTAAGCAATATTGCATGTGTCTTCTTCTCTTTTATACTAGGCATTATGCTTATCTACTTAACGTATCTTTCGGGAGTAGTGTGGAGTGGAGTACTTTTCGATAACCTGAATAAAAGACCTGCTACGTAATAAACCTATTTCCTTTTGTTGCCCTTTTTCTTTGTCTCCTTTTCGGGCGATCTATGGTACCTGAAGAAGAATAGATATGCGCCTATCAAGAACGGCTCGAACCGTACGACCATGTTGTCCAGAAATCCCCAGAGAAACTCCCAGAATATCTGTGAGGTCGTCCCTGATTTAGCATAACCCTGTGTGTGAAGCGCCGCCGAGAGCCTCTCTCCTTCGAGCGAGAACACAAAAAGAAAATGAACGAGGATCAAAATCAGAATAGCTTCCAGATAAATCCATTTTCTTTTCAAAAAGGGAATAAAAGCGGCCATAATCGAAAATGTCAGCGGTGCGTTGAACGTGTAGTTAGAAATAGGTACGTCGATCGTTGTCTTTAATATAGTTACGCCGTACTTCCGTGGGATAAATCCGACTGACACCAAATCCTTATTTCTGACTATCGATACGATGTCCAGGTCTTTCAAGAGGGCCATGACGTGGGAGGCCGCAGTGGTAATTACCATTCCGTAATAACCCTTTATGCCCAGCCATAAGACCAGAAAGATAATATAAGAAACGATGAATATGAGTGAAGCCTTAAGCAGGTCCGAACTAATTAAGGGCTTCTTGTTTTCCTTTTCCATGAGTCAGGTAAGTCAGGTAAATCACGAAAGTCGCAAGCGCTACGGCTATCATTACGCCCTGCGCTACATAGAGGTGTATGAGATCGAATAAATCCCTGTGATAAACACCCGCATAGGCGAGCGCAACTATTCTTATCAGGTTAAGAATCTGGATAACGAGAAAACCGGCAATAATACCTATGATCCTGCCTCTCCACGAGGCAGGGAAGGTCAAAACGGCAACGGCGTAAATCATTACGGCCTCAAGACCGTTGCACCCGAACTCGACGTCGAGCGAGATAGACGGAAGGTGAAACACAGAGCCCTGAAATGTGGTGGATATTCCTATAAGAGTCAGGATCTTGGCGGTTATATAAACTATGGCGTTTGAATATCCGCCGTTTATGTCCACAATGTTTTGTATCGGCTTTAAGCCGATCAGCAGAAAAAATGCTCCCATTAAAAGCACATAGGTCAGCACAAACCTCAGTATGCTCACCGGGCCCTGACGCCCTTCTCCGGTTGAATCATTCTTTACATCTTTCATCAGAACCTTTATTGGGGGGTATAATACAATTTACGGATTTAAAATGTAGCACATGCAAAGATTTTTTACCATACATAGGCGTCAGGGGATTATCAAAGCTGCAACGTCCGCATCTATTTCTTCTTCAATCTATCAATTGTTGCCGTCCCGGCACTAAGAATTTTCCGAAAGAGCCCAGAACTCTCGATGAAAAAATAAGATGGAAGATTTGGAAAGACTTCCATCTTACGCCGTCTCAAAAGAGCATTCTCGATCCCGTATAACAGATATAGATTGATGAGGATTAATTAGCTCATATCTTCTTTACTTCCCCGTGCTTCAATATTTTATGCTTTGATCGGATCGGTACCGATCCTAATTATTTGAACGGTAATGAGGAGCTTTACGCGTGTGAGAATTTTATCCGCAACTCATATTCCCAGATCTAACTATACGTCATATATTTATTTCGATACCTAGCATCAACAGATTTTCTCTTCCCTTAAGGTCTCATATCCCTCCCTTACGAGAAACATGACTATGACAAGTCCGGCTGCAGGGTCAGCCCACCATATGCTGAACAGATAATTGAGTCCGAGTCCCGCGATAAGCGCGACCGACATGTAGCAGCAAGCGAGCGTTTGTTTTGAATCAGCGACCATGCTCCTGCTGCCCATAGACTTCCCTATTCCGTATTTCATAAAGAACAACAGAGGCATGACCACGAGCGATACTATAGCTATGATAATTCCCAGGAGACTAGGCTCGGGTATCTCTCGGTAGATGATCTTTTTAAGCGACTCAAACAAGACATAAGCGCCCAGCACAAAAAAGGTATACCCCACGAGTCTTGCGGCTTTCGCCTCGACCCTTTCCTCGTCCTCCACCGAGATCTTTCCGTGTTTCTCGAACCTCCATATCATCACACCTCCCGAAAGAGACTCGACGAAACTGTCGAGGCCGAACCCCGTGAGCGCAATGCTTCCCGCAAGGAGGCCGGCAATGACGGAAACGATCCCTTCCACCATGTTATAACCGACAGTAAAAACGGAGAGGTAAAGGGCCTTCCGGTGCAGTCCTCCGTAATTTTTTCCAGTGTTTGGAAACTCGCTGTTCACGGTGAAGGCCTCAAGTCTATCGTTCCACGTTCAGGAGATTGCTTTCCATAAAGCTGTAGTAGCCGTCATTTCCGACAATTATGTGATCCAGCACCCGTATATCCAGTGTGTACGCGGCATCAGAAATCTCCCTTGTCAGAATCTTATCCTCTCTCGACAGCTCCGGGTTCCCGCTCGGATGATTATGAACCAGGATGACTCCGGCGTCATTCCTCGAGAGCACCGATTCGATTATCCGCCTCGGATAAACGGTTACGTTATCAACCGTCCCTTCATGAAGTATCGTGTGGTCGATCACCTCGTTTTTGACGTTCATATATATCACCATGAACGCCTCATTCGACATACCTGAAAGTCTTACCCTGACGAATTCCAATACAGCATCGGGCGAAGAAAGCGCGTCCCCCCTTCTTCATTCTCTCGGCAAGGTACGTGCTGTAGAGCTCCTTTACGAGACGGATAAGGACAGCCGACATGGCGCCCAGGCGGTTTAGTTCCTCAAGCTTTTTCTGATCGGCGTCGAGGACTCCGGAAAGACCCCCGAACCGGCTTATAAGCATCTTGGCAACAGGTTTTACGTCACTACGGGGTATGGAGAAAGTGAGGAGAAGCTCTAGAAGCTCATAGTCGTGCATACCGTCGGCTCCAGTCTTCTGAAACCGCTCTCTCAGCCTCTTTCTGTGATATATATAATGAGGTTCGTCGGACATAGCTATAGTGATTTAAATTTTAACCACAAACGGCATTTTTAAAAAGGAATGGCGACCCGTAATCAGACGCGCCCCGACTTAGCAGGCCTATTTTTGTAAAATAAGAGTGAGGCTTTGTTAAGCTCTCTCTCTAAAAAAAGGCGGGCAATTCCGGAAGGGAAAGCCCGCCTTTGAGTTTCATATACTTTTATTCTGTTTAAATTACATCATACCGCCCATTCCGGGGTGCATGCCCCCCATACCGCCTCCGC
>JBIOKC010000007.1:0-32575 GCA_044451425.1 Thermodesulfobacteriota bacterium | reverse complement strand
TGGATCGGATGGGGATACCAGATTTCAGCTGTTGGCTTCGGCAAATTCTATGAGAAATACTGGTGCGATTACATGCCGGGGTATCTTTATGTTCTCTGGGCCCTTGATAACATACATAACGCCGTTCCCGGAATTCCGACCGATATATTATTCAAGCTCCCCGCGAATCTGTCGGACTTGGGCATTGCGATAGTGATATTCTACTCGCTCAAACTAATTACAAATCCTAAAAACGCAATGATCGCATCATTGGTGTATTTTTTCAATCCTGCATCCCTTTCGAACTCGACGTTCTGGGGGCAGGTCGATTCTGTCCACGCCTTTCCGATTTTATTATCCGTTTATTTCGGATTACGGGAAAAATTTGTGCTGTCCGGATTGTTTGCCGCACTTGCATTCATGATCAAGCCTCAGAGCATCGCCATCTTCCCGCTTATCGGATTTCTGGCGCTGCTGCCAGTTATCCGCGGAGGGAAAAAATTCGACATCCGCTCGTTTCTGCCCTCCGTAAAGATCGCGATCACAATTTTCGTTACATCTATTATCATCACTCTTCCATTCATTTGGGGCAAGATAGATTCTCTAAGTTACTTGTTCGTGGGACCTATAGACCTGATAAGGGAAAGGTTTAACGAGACGTACGATCAGTATAAATACACTTCCCTGAACGCATTCAACTTCTGGGGAGCCGCTGCGCTTTGGGAAAGCGATGAGATAAAGATCCTGGGCATTTCGTATAAAACTATTGGTATCGTAATTTTCGGAACAGTCTATGCGGTAATAATGGGATTATTGATCAGGTTCGTTACCTATTCCAGGAATAAAGAGAGCAAGGATTATGCTTATTGCGTATTTGAAACGATTACGCTTATACTTTTTACCCTGTTTCTTTTCGTGACGAGAGCCCACGAAAGGCATTTGCTGCCGACTATAGTATTTTTTACTCTTATAACATTCCGAACTCGGATATTCTGGTATTTTTATGCTATTGTGTCGGGTGTTTATGTGTTGAACATGACTTATTCTTTCATACAGCTTACAACAAGTTATCAGGGGATACACGTGAAATATGCCGCTTATTTTATAACGGGACTATTTATTTTATACCTGTCAGCATATATAGTTTTATTCTTGAATTTTATTATGAATACGGTCAAATATAGGCAACTTTATGATGCGAATATCTCCCAGACCTGATAACAGTTAAACATATGATCGAGCAATCGTTTTTCCTTAAATACAAAGTAGAGTTAGTTCTGGTTCTGGTACTTATATTTGGTGTCGTTATAAGGCTATACAGGCTCGAGACACCTGACAGTTATTACTTCGACGAAGTTTATTTTGCTTTCACAGCCCAGGAGATGGCAAAAGGCAACCATGCCGCCTGGGAGAGCAGTTCAACAGCGCCTGCGGAAATGGCTTACGAATGGACTCATCCGCCGCTAGGTAAGGAAATAAGCGCGATCGGGATATTGATTTTCGGCGATAACACTTTCGGATGGAGGTTCTTTCAAGCCGTGTTCGGCGGGCTTGGAATTCTTCTCATATATTTTCTCGGAAAAAATTTATTTGAAAGCAAGGGGGCCGGTTTAATTGCCGCCCTATTATACTGCTTTGAATCGTTCTTCTTCGTGCTAAGCAGGATTACAATGGTCGATATTTTTATCGCCGACTTTTTGATTCTTGCATCACTATTTATCGTCAAGTATGCGAGGACCAGAAGGTATTCGTTCCTGCTATGGTCCGGATTATTTTGCGGCGCGGGAATGTCCATAAAGTGGAGCGGTTTATATATTACGGAATACCTAGCCGGCGTGGCGCTCGTTCTAATGTATTACTTCGAAGTCTATACCGCGAAGTCCCGGGATAAGGAATTTGTCTCATCCGTTATCGGAATACTCCCGAGAATCGCGTTGGCATTTATTGTAATTCCGTTTCTCCTATACCTTGCTACTTATCTACCCTTTTTCTATCATGGTAACTCGATTCGTGATTACTTCGTTCTTCAGGGCAACATGCTCGGGTATCACGAGGGTGTAACCGAGACACATCCCTATCAGTCTGCATGGTGGCAGTGGCCTATCATGATGAGGCCCGTTTACCTCTATTATCAGGACTTTGGAGAAGGTTTGATGGCGTACATCTACATGCTGGGGAATATATTCATTTGGTATACCGGTTTACTGTTCTTAATCCTGGGAATAGTCCAGGCTTTGAAAAAAGAGAAGCCCGCCCTAATATTTACCGTCTTGAGCGTATTCGCGTACTGGCTCCCCTGGGCGTTTTCACCGAGAAAGATTACATTCATCTATCATTTTCTTCCATCGCTAGTATTTTTACTCTTGGTGAGCACTTATTTCCTGAATAATCTATGGCGTTATTCCAAGAGGGGGAAATTGCTAGTAATCTTCTACTTCTGTGTAGCAGCAAGTGTTTTTTTCTATTTCTATCCAGTTCTTGCCGCGGTTCCGATGAAAGAGTCTGATATCAACCGTTACATGTGGTTGAGCACCTGGAGATAAAATAATCGGCTATCTATAATTTCCGGCTGTGGGTTTAGTTCTATACTGAGAATTCGTATACAGGGATTCGTAAAATAAAAATGAAAAAACTGGATGTAACCGTTTCTGTCATACTGGGGATAATAATCGCGATTTTCGCTGTAGCGATATTGAGCACCCTCAAAAACGAGCTCCATATCCGTGATATGCATTATAATCTTCTTTGGCCAGCCTGCCTGATAATAATCCCGGTCTTCGTCGTTCTTTGGGTATACGCATCCTCACATGCCGGCACCAAGTGGCACGTACTTTTTCAATTCGGGAAATTCATACCCATAGGCGTATCGAATACGGCAATAGATTTCGGAATTCTTAACTTCCTTATGTTTATCTCGAGTATCCATAACGGTTTCATGTTTTCGGTCTTCAAAGCTGTTTCATTTCTTTTTGCGGTTACCAACAGCTATGTATGGAATAAGTTCTGGACATTCGAAAGCAGGGAAAGGGACGGTATGGGGAAGCAGTTTATCATATTCATTATCGTATCTGCTATAGGCTTTGCGCTTAATGTGCTGGTAGCATCGCTGATTGTCAACGTGATAGGTCCGTTGGGCGGCATTTCACCCGTATTGTGGGCAAACATAGCAAGTCTAACATCTGTTATACTTGTAATTATATGGAACTTCCTCAGCTATAAATTTTTAGTTTTTAAAAAGTAAATCAGTAGCCGACCCAGCCAAATTTGTTTATACAGAGCACTCCCCATAGGTTTACAAAAATACTGATTATTATCAATACCTTATGATGCCATCTCAGTCCATTTCCGATACCTTTAACCGTCAAAAGAAACAGAAAAGGATAAAAATCCATAGCGAACCTGTATCCGAACTGCGCGAATCCCCAAGTACCGTGGCAGAAACTCACATATGCTATCAGGATGATAGAGAGCCAGCACCCGATGGCGAGCCTGTTTCTTATACCGGCGAAAAATGAGTATAAGAACGCGGGCGTGGTGATCCATATGGCCATACCGTTCCAGGAGGGCGTAACATAGGGAAATTCGTCTGTGAATCTCGGAAAGCCAGCGAATATGACCTTCAAATGTCTCGGAATATAAGTGATGTCGAATATCCCACTCCGGTACCACGGTTCGTCCAGTATTCCCGGTATAAGATAGTAGGAGATATCGAAGGGCGTATTAAATCTGAGCAGATTGTAGATTGCATTTAAGAGTATGAAGATTCCGGCGCCTGCTCCTAGCCAGAGTACGGGTTTCACGTTTATCCGTTTGAATATGCTCCGGTTTTCTTCCTCCGTGATCCGTTCGCCGGAATACATAGCGATGAAGAACGGAAAGGATAATATAGTCGGGAGACGGCTCCAATATGACGCTCCCAGAGAGACTCCTGTAATGAATGGGCGGTATTTATAAAGTGTGAGTATGATTGCCGTGAAAAGCATGGTTGCCGATACCGTGTGCGAGAACGTCCAGACTCCTCCGGCGGTTGCAATCCACCAATGTATGGTTCCGAATCCGAACATGAAGGCGGTCCAGATCTGGACGCTCCTGTTTCTAGAAAGGGCTCTCGCTGCCAGAAATGCGAGCGATACGTTAAGGGCGCCGAAGAAGATGGATATGAGCGTTTGGTTTGCGGACAGCCCGAATATCGCTACGACAGGCAAAATTAGGATTGCCGGAAGCGGAGGAGGAATAATGTAGTACTTGCCTTCAAACGGGGCCAACTCGAGCCACGATACCTTTTGCATAAGATAAATCCTGCCGTGCAGGAAGGCATCGGCGAGTCTTACGAAACTGTTGAAGGGTGTGGGTGGACCTTCCTGTGTGAAAAAGTATATTGCGAAGGTAAGTACGAATATGATGAGAAAAATGATTAGTACTATCTTGCGGCTGTCTGAGTCTGAATTTCCGCTGTCCATTCCGAGTCAGGTTTAATTCGATTTAAATACCTTACATACGTATAGCCTTAAGACCTGGTAAAGATAATCGAGGATCACCTTGCTGCTTAACTTCGTCTCTCCGTATATCCTGTCCTGGAACAAGATCGGGACTTCCACAACTTTATGGTATTTGCCTCTAACAAGAATTTCAAGCCCAATTTTAAACCCCTCGGGGCTGAGCTCGACATTCTCTAACACTTCACGTTTCAGGAAGAAGAATCCCGACATCGGGTCTTTAACAGTCGTGAGCCCTCTTACGGCGAGGGTGGCTAACTTTGAGGAAATCTTTCTTTGTAGTGCCCATTCCCCGATTTCCCCTTTTTCAATGTAACGGCTCCCTATGACTATATCTGCTTCCCCCGTGATTATCGGTTCCACTAACTCCGGTATTTTTTCTGCGGGATGGCTTAGGTCGGCATCCATGACACCGAGAATATCGCTTTTCGATGTCCTGAACCCGAGTAAAACGGCTGATGAGAGCCCTCTTTCGTTAACCCTCCTCAGGACTTCGAGTCTTGTGTATTTCTCCTTTAACTCTTCAGCTATCTTCCAGGTACCGTCAGGCGAGTTATCGTCCACAACAATTACATTGCCGTCGAGTCCTGAATCCCTGAACACATTGAATACCTTTTCGAAGAGAATCGGTATGTTCTGAGATTCATTGTATGTCGGTATGACCAGTGTTATTTCCATATCTTTGAGCCAATTATACTATCAGTTATTGCTGATGAAGTAAATATTCATTTGTGCTGGTTAGTTACAAATGACAATACGCATTTTTTCCGTATATTGTTTTTAAGGGATACGGGTTGACTGTCCCCCTATTCACGTCCGGCTTTAAATCATGGTTTTAAATATTTGACCCCCGTCCAGGTTTAGATAAAAAATGACGATATTCGTATTTAAACCACATACTGAGTCCTACTCAAGTGTTCGATTTACGAACTGGAAGGGCGGTTAGATTCTTGATGGTAATCTCTATATCGGACCTTCCTGCATGAGACGGGTGAGCTCACAGTCACTTTTCGGCATCATGGCAACTAAATATCCATAATATCTTTATTATGCTATATTAGTGAAGTCAATTCTTTCTCCATGAAACAAAAAGAGACGATATTAGTTGTAATACTACTTGTTCTGGGCCTGTCATTTCGTCTCTTCATATCTCAAAACCCGGGTTTTGCAGTTGATGTTTTTACTCATAAGTTCTGGGCGGAATCCTTATATTACAAAGGTCTCTCGCACTTCTATATTAATACCAGAGGCAACTTGCCCCCTGTATTTATGTACATACTTTATCTTATCAGTTACCCGATGATGAAATTCCCGAAACATGGCTTCTTATTCTTAAAGCTGCCGGGCTCTATAGCTGATATCTGCATATCGTTGACCATCTATATAGCTTCTAAACGGAAGCTCGGCAATAAGGATCTGTTAAAAAATGCCCCACTAATCAGCATGGCGGTGTTTTTATTCAACCCAGCTATTATTTTTGATTCGGCTTTTTGGGGGAAGTGGGATGACCCGCTTCTCGCGTTTTTTCTTCTGCTGACGATATACAACTACGGCAGTTACAAGGAGGGTGTATTTTATGCCCTTGCGATATTCTCAAAGCTCCAGGGCATTATCTTGGCTCCGATTCTGTTCAGAAGACGAGGTCTTCCGAAAGCAACGATATCATTTTTGATAGCCTCTTTAGTTATATTGCTTCCGTTCTTGCCGGAAATTGTTACTTTATATAGAAGAGTCTTTGTCAAGTCCTTCAATTCTTTTCCCCATATAACCATAAACGCATATAACTTCTGGTGGTTATTTAACCGGCCCGGTTGGACAAAAGAGTGGTATGATTCGCCTCTCGACATGAATATCTATTTTTTTGTTGTACCTAAATATTTTGGAATTCTGATTTATCTGCTCGTATCCGTTCTCTTGAATATATACGTCAGAAAATATAGATTCAGCTTCCGCTCGCTCTGTTTCGCATCATTTTTTATCTATCTGACTTTTTTTATTTTCTTCACAAGAATGCATGAGCGATATATGTTCTGGGCCATACCCTTTTTAGCTTTACTCGTCCCACTCGCGGATGAAAGAAAGTATTTGTATTTATATATTATTTTATCGCTGACATATTTTTTAAATATGTTTGTGGTTTATGAACGAGTATACGGCTCACTTTTTCACAATCCTAGTTTGGTAACCGTTTTGACAGTAGCGATAGCGGTAATAAATGTGTTCACGTATGCTTACTTGCTATCGTATCTAATACGTGATATTTACCATTCCAAGTGGGAACGAACGAGCTGTAAACTGTTAGGATTTACGTTTCCTAAACTCGTTGTATCCGAATAAAGTCGACGACACTCATTACTAAAACGCCCAATTAAATCTTATAAACTGTGCTAGGAATACCGCATATAGTGTAAGTGAGATGAATATCAAGAGATAATTAACCTCTCTCCGTCTGCCCAATAACGAGAGCACAATGAAGATCGGGAACATCGAAAGGGTGTATCTGGGTATGCTTAACCAGAACCAGGTGGACGTTACCATCAGCCACGTCGTCAGAGCGTACAAACTGTAAGAAAGACGTATGCGGAAAAATGAATAGATAGTGAGCGCGAGTCCCAGTAGTGAGAATGTTATTTCGCCCCACCCCGCGAGCATCGCATCACGGGGGGTTCTCCAGTATATGCTCCCCAATGCGTAGAGAAAACCCTTATAGGGGAAATCGAGGTGTTTTGCCCAATGTGCGTTCTGGATTTCAAGAAACTTTAGCGGATCTCCGAACGTAACATAGTTTATTGCCAGATAGAAAACGAAGCCGAGCCCAATAACCGAGAGCCAGAGTATATTTTTCCCGACCTCCTTTAATTTGAATCCTTTCTGATTCAGGTACTCGATTACAAGTACGGGAAGCAGAATTATTCCGGTAATCCGTGTCGCAGCGGCCAGCATTCCGATCGTTCCCGAGAGACACCATTTCTCTTTTCTCGCATAGTAGAAGCCGGCAATGGTGAGCATTATGAACAGGCTTTCCGTATAAGCGGCGTGGAGGAAATAAGCGGTCGGGAAAATCGATAGATATATAACCGATCTGAATGAATCTTCTGTATCGTAATCGAGGCTAACGAGTTTGAAGAGATAAATAACGGCCCCCAGGTACGCGAGGTTCGATACCAGGAGAGCCGAGAGCACATAGTTTCTGAAAATTATGGCAAATAACTTGATTATGTACGGATAGAGCGGAAAGAATACGATTTGCAAGTTTCTTTCGTCAACAGTTGAGCTCGTATAACCGTGTTGTGCGATTGCGATATAGTGGTGCGTGTCCCACACGTTCCAGATCGAGATTACGGATTCGGGGTATTTGTCCTGAAGGAGTACGTATGTGACATAAGCGGTAAGAAAGGTCCCGATTATGGATATAACCGCTATCAGCGATAATTCCCTCAAGTTAGCATTGAACTTCATTTCGTGCCGGTAGTCTGCATTATATATCCGCTTTGCTTATATTTACAAGAAATATCGTATATCATTAATCGAATATCCGGAAATATTGAATACTCGCATCGAAACCGTTAATGAACACCCATCCCCCCATATATGAAAGATATTCTCGTATAATTATTGCTGTTCTGCTTTGCGTATCGGGTTTTCTCGTCTATTTCTTCACACAGCCGCACGTTCCCGATCCCTTCAACTATTTCAATTACCTCGCCGACGCTTTTCTCCACGGTAGGGTCTACGTTACGGTTACACCATCTTATTTCGAAGAACTGATAGTGAAGGGTGGTAAATCCTACGTGATTTATCCTCCGATGCCTGCAATCGTGCTCATGCCTTTTATAGCTCTCTGCGGGATTTCTTTCAAGCAGGTGTTCCTGTCCTTTTTCCTGGGCGGTCTGAATATATCGATTGTATACCTCCTGATGAGGAAGGTGACTGAAGATGAGGATATTCAGTTCTGGATGGCAGTTCTGTTCGGTTTCGGGACAATTCATTGGTACACGGCCACAGTCGGCTCAGTATGGTTCTTCTCCCATATTGTATCCATGACATTTCTTCTTCTGGCGATATACGGGACATTCGGCGGCTGGAGCGCATTATTAATCGGCCTTTTACTCGGGGCCTCTTATTGGTCGAGGCTGACTACAATCCTGACATTCCCTTTTTTCATAATAATGCTATCCGACAGGTGGCTCTTGACTCGAGATAAGGGCGGATTATTCGGAAGGATGAGAGTATCACCGTTAATATTGTTTTGCTCCGGAGTCGGTATTTTCGTACTCCTCAATTTTGCATATAACTACGTTAGGTTCGGATCGCTGTTAGACACTGCCTACGTTTTGCATACTATTTCTCCGGCTAAGGAAAAGGTCTCTCCATGGTTTAATAAGGGACTCTTTAGCTTTTCGTACATTCCCTATCACCTTCGCGTCTTTTTGCTCGAGCCCCCCGTATTCATAAAAATCTGGCCGTACGTTATCCCTTCCAAGGTCGGCCTATCGATCCTTATCACGACGCCCGCTTTCGTTTTCGCTCTCTTTGCCGCTAGAAGGAAAAAACTAATATTGGCATGCTGGTCGGCCATTATACTTACAGCTTTTCTTATATTTATTAAGAGCGGAACCGGGTGGGCTCAGTTCGGCTACAGGTACGCTCTCGATTTCTATCCATTCCTTCTCCTGCTCACGGTAACGGGGATCGGCGAGGAGTTAAAATGGTATCACAAGGTGTTGATTCTATTGAGCGTGCTGGTCAACATCTGGGGAGTTCTGTTTCTGAACAAATTTGATTGGTATAAGCTTTATTGACCTCCTATTTCGGGTTATGTAATTTTACCCTTTAGTTCTGTCGGAATTGATCGTTTGCGCGGTCTAAATGGAAAATGTCCTGAATCGTCGTAACTACTTCTTGCCATTATTTATTTACGTCGTCCTTATCTCGCTTATCTTTCTCATGAAGCGATTCATCTCCTGGCCCTACGTTCTTTCTCTAGCCGCTCTGATCATGCTTTCTGTCCCACTCGTTCTGAAGACCGATTTGAGTGACCTGAGATGGGATCCAAGGGGAGCGGCTATTGGATTTGCGGTTTCAATCGCAATTCTCCTGATCTACGTCGCGGTTCTCGCGGGGTACGGCCTGTATTCAGGGAGATCCCTGACATTCAACAGGCTTTCATATTCTTTTATGCTCATGCAACTCCTGCTGGTAGCTCTGCCCGAGGAGGTCTTTTTCAGGGGGTACCTTCAGCAGAAGCTCGGGAACACGATAAAGGGAATAATGGTCGTAAGTCTTCTGTTCGCGCTCGGTCATTTTGTCACATTGTGTCTGGGCGGCGATCATGGGCTTCCCCTGTGCTATCAGGCGATCCTCACCTTCTTCCCCTCCCTCGTGATGGGCTATCTGTATATGGCATCGGGAACGCTGTGGGCTAGCATTATTTTTCACTTCCTCGCAAATCTGGTTTACATCTCGGCAGGTTTATCCTGATCTCAGTGACCCGGCGCAGTGGCTGCTGAATTAGAAATGCCCCCCTCATTCGCTAATTCCATTCGGATATTTTCATGTTGGCCGAGCACAGGTTAAAATACTGTAATTATTTATTTCTTAGAGTGTTATAATTATACGCGAGTTACCAGATGGATACTGTAAGAATAGGCCTTGCTCAGATAAACGTACGCGTAGGCGATGTGGATGGAAATCTGGACAAGATACTAAAATATATGAAAAATGCGAGAGCGCAGGGGGTGGATATTCTGTGCTTTCCGGAGCTTTCTGTCACTGGCTATCCGCCGGAAGATCTTCTTCTGAAACCACGGTTCATAAGCGATAACCTCAGGGCTATCGATAAGGTGAGAAAGGCGACTGAGGGGCTTACTGTAGTTTTAGGGTTCGCCGACCGCGGTGAGGACATCTATAATGCCGCCGCGATCCTGCATAATAAAGAGTTACTGGACATATACCGGAAGCACTACCTTCCCAATTATGGCGTCTTCGACGAGGACAGATATTTTCAGTCGGGATTAAGGGCTCCTGTTTACAGGCTGGGGGACGTAATCTTCGGCGTAAACATCTGTGAGGACATCTGGTATCCGGGGGATCCCGCGAGAAGGCAGTCCGTGATTGGAGGAGCGCATGTTATCATCAATATTTCCTCTTCTCCTTATTATTCGTCCAAGGTAAAGGCCCGCGAACAAATGCTGGTTACGAGAGCCAAGGATTATTCGGCAGTCATAGCTTACTGCAATCTGGTAGGCGGGCAGGACGAGCTCGTATTCGACGGTCATAGTGTGATTATCGGGGAACGGGGGGAGATTCTCGCGAGGGCTAAGGGATTTCAAGAGGACCTCCTTGTTTCGGATATAAATATAGACCGCATTTTCAGGTCGCGTATGCACGACCCGAGGAGAAGAAAGGAGCAGCTTTCTATGAAGGCTCACTCGGATAAGGCCGAGTTAATAGTCATAGCTGCGAAGAAAGATAAAGAAACCAGCAGGCCTGCTGAGAAGATGGTAAAGAACAGGATAGAAAATTTCTTATCTGTAGAGGAAGAAATTTTCAGGGCACTCGTTCTCGGGACCGGGGACTACGTAAGCAAAAACGGATTTAAGAAGGCCCTCGTCGGTTTGAGTGGTGGGATAGATTCAGCCCTGGTTACCGTAATTGCCGTCGAAGCTCTAGGGAAGGAGAATGTAGTAGCCGTTACCATGCCCTCCGCATTCAGTTCCTCCGGCAGTATAAAGGACTCAAAAAAACTATCGAAGAATCTGGAAATAGAGCTTATAAACATACCTATTGAAAGGACGTTCAGCGCTTATAAAGAAATGCTTTCTCAGGTATTCGCCGGGTTAAAACAGGACACGACTGAAGAGAACCTTCAGGCCCGTATACGGGGGAATATACTCATGGCGCTTTCTAACAAATTCGGATGGCTCGTACTTACTACGGGGAACAAGAGCGAAATGAGCGTCGGATACTGTACGATTTACGGCGATATGGCAGGCGGGTTCGCAGTGATTAAGGATGTGCCTAAAACGATAGTATATAGGCTTGCCCGGAATTACAATCTGGTGAAGAAAAAAGAGTTAATCCCGTCTGAAATTCTGAATAAGCCTCCTTCAGCTGAGCTCAGACCGGGCCAGCTGGACACGGATACCCTCCCGCCTTATGATATACTCGACCCTATTCTCAAGGCTTATGTCGAGGACGATCTCAGTATCGAAGACATCGTTTCACTCGGGTTTTCAGAGCCTATAGTCAATAAGATAGCTCGGATGGTGGATAGAAATGAGTATAAGCGGAGACAAGCTCCTCCAGGAATAAAAATAACCGCGAGGGCATTCGGTAAAGACCGCCGGTTCCCTATTACGAACCTATATAGAGAGTAAGCGATACCCACCTGAACAGACTCGGGAAGGATTAATTCGCCACAAGCTGCGCTCCGCCTGTCTTGAATTCCGCCCCGTGTTGACTTGTCTTAATTTTCATCTAACATTAATTTAGGGTTATCCGGCTATAATTGCTGTTAATCATTGCTATTTCATATTAAATTTAAAAACGTTGGGAAGGTGTTTTATGAAGCCCGCGGGATATCCGGAAAAACAGGGTCTTTATGATCCGCAATTCGAGCACGATTCGTGCGGTATAGGGTTTGTTGTAAACATTAAAGGCAAGAAATCGCACACTATAATAAAAAACGCCCTGACTATTCTCAGGAATCTCCAGCACAGGGGCGCCTGCGGATGCGAAGCTAATACCGGCGACGGCGCGGGAATCCTCATACAGACCCCTCACAAATTCTTTGACAAGCTTAACCGGGAAGCCGGCATTACGCTTCCTCCGTATAAGTACTACGCGAGCGGGGCGGTTTTTCTAACTCCGAATGCTTCAGAGAGAAAGGAATGCATTAAGGCGTTTGAGAGAATAATCAATGAAGAAGGGCTGTCAGTTCTCGGGTGGCGGGATATACCCACAAATAATTCGTCTTTGGGTTTCACCGCTGTAAAAGGCGAGCCCTATACGAAACAGGTCTTCATAGCACGGAGTCCCGATATAGCGGACGATAACGCATTTGAGCGCAGGCTCTACATAGTGCGGAAGCGCGCTGAAAACGAGATACGTTTCTCGGGTATGCAGGGGGGAGAGTATTTCTATGTGCCAAGCCTTTCATATAAGACTTTCGTATACAAGGGGATGTTAACGACTTGGCAGCTCGAGGAGTACTATCCCGACCTCAGCGATGAAGACATGGAGTCCGCCATTGCGCTTGTTCACTCGCGCTTCAGCACGAATACGTTCCCGAGCTGGGATCGTGCTCACCCCTATCGTTACATTATCCATAACGGTGAGATCAATACGCTCAGAGGAAATATCAACTGGATGCATACGCGGGAAGCGGTCCTATCTTCCGACTTGTTCGGTGACGAGCTTGAAAAGCTATTCCCGATTATTCAGCCCGACGGGAGCGATTCAGCCAATTTCGACAACTGCGTCGAATTCCTCACACTCGCCGGACGCCCGATAGAGCACGCGGTTATGATGATGATTCCTGAGCCATGGTCAAATCACGAAACAATGAGCGCCGAAAAGAAAGCGTTTTACGAATATCACAGCTGCCTCATGGAACCTTGGGACGGACCGGCATCGATAGCCTTTACCGACGGTTTTAAGGTAGGCGCGGTACTCGACAGGAACGGACTTAGACCATCCCGTTATTATGTTACTAAAGACGACCTCGTTATAATGGGTTCGGAAGTCGGAGTGCTAGACGTCCCTGCGGATATGGTTTTACAAAAAGGGAGACTGCAGCCGGGTAGGATGTTTCTAATCGATACGGTTGACGGGCGTATAGTGGACGACGACGAAATCAAAAACAAGCTGGCTAAAGAAAAGCCTTACAGGGAGTGGATCGACCAAAATCTCGTGAATCTCTCCGATATACCGCTTACCGATGATATAAAAGAAGCTGAAAAGTACGATCATGAAGCTATGATTCAGAGACAGAGGGTGTTTGGTTATACTTTCGAGGATCTAAGGATAATTATCGGTCCTATGGCAGAGAGCGGCGTTGAGCCGGTCGGGTCCATGGGGAAAGATACGCCGGTAGCCGTTCTTTCGAATAAGCCGAAGCTACTTTTTGAATATTTCAAACAACTATTCGCTCAGGTAACTAATCCTCCGATCGATGCCAATCGCGAAGAGCTTATAACAGCGACTGGAGTCACGATCGGCCCCGAAATGAACATACTTGACCCGAGGCCCGAGAACTCCCGCTTAATTAAGTTAGACCACCCAATCCTTACAAATGAGCAGCTAGAGCGTATAAGAGGGCTCGACAACAACACTTTCAAGTCCGTGACACTGCCGATTCTCTTTAATATCGCCGAGGGCAGCGATGGTCTGGAAGATGCGTTAAAGGAGTTGTTCTCGAAAGCCGATAAGTCTATAGAGGAAGGAGCGAATCTTCTAATACTTTCAGACAGGTGTTTCGACGCGCAAAAAGCCCCTATACCCTCGCTTCTCGCTTCCTCCGGACTTCATCACCACCTTATAAGGAACGGAAATAGGCTTAAAGTCGCTTTAATTCTCGAATCCGGTGAGCCTCGCGAGGTGCACCATTACGCGCTCCTCATTGGTTACGGCGTGAGTGCGGTAAATCCCTATCTGGCCTACGAATCGCTTGAGGATATGATAGAACAGGGCATGCTGAAGAGCGTCGATAAGAAGACGGCAAAAAATAACTATATAAAGAGTGTCGTTAAAGGTGTTGTGAAGACGATGTCGAAGATCGGCATATCGGCGGTGCAGAGCTATCACGGCGCGCAAATTTTCGAGGCTATTGGTCTCAACCACGAGTTCGTAGACAAATACTTCACCTGGACTCCGACCAGAATCAAAGGAGCCGGGATAGAAGTCATTACGGATGAGATTAGAATGAGGCATGAAAAAGCGTTTCCGGACCGCGAAGTTGAGCCCGAGACGCTTGATGTGGGCGGTATATATCAATGGCAGCCGGACGGGGAGCATCACTCATTTAACCCCAGGACCGTGCACATGCTTCAGAACGCCTGCCGTACCGGGAACTACGAGAGCTTCAAGAAATTCTCGAGTCTAGTGGACGACCAGTCAAAGCAACTCCATACGCTGAGAGGGCTCCTCGAACTTAAATTCGAGTCTGAACCTATAGACATCGACGAGGTCGAATCCGTGGAGTCGATTTGCAGGCGTTTTAAGACAGGCGCGATGTCGTACGGCGCCATAAGTCTCGAAGCCCACGAGAGCCTGGCTATAGCCATGAACAGGATCGGAGGAAAAAGCAACACGGGCGAGGGCGGAGAAGACCGCAGACGCTATGTCCCCGATCCAAACGGTGATTCCAGGAAGAGCGCAATCAAGCAGGTCGCTTCCGGAAGGTTTGGCGTGACGAGCGAGTATCTCGTTACCGCCGAAGAAATTCAGATAAAGATCGCCCAGGGCGCAAAACCGGGCGAGGGCGGTCAGCTTCCCGGCAAGAAAGTATATCCCTGGATTGCAAAGGTCAGACTTTCAACTCCGGGAGTGGGCTTGATATCGCCTCCGCCGCATCACGATATATATTCGATCGAGGATCTTGCCGAGCTTATCCACGATCTGAAAAACGCAAATCAAAGGGCTCGGATAAACGTGAAACTAGTGTCCGAAGTAGGGGTCGGTACTATCGCCGCCGGTGTTGCGAAGGGGCACGCAGACGTGATTCTCATAAGCGGATACGACGGCGGTACGGGTGCTTCCCCGCAGTCGAGTATACAGCATGCGGGACTTCCGTGGGAGCTCGGACTAGCCGAGACGCACCAGACACTGCTCGTCAACAACCTGAGGAGCAGGGTGGTTCTCGAGACGGACGGACAGATGAAGTCCGGACGAGACGTAGTCATTGCCGCTTTGCTCGGAGCTGAGGAATTTGGTTTTTCCACCGCCCCGCTGATTGCTCTCGGATGTATTATGATGAGGGTTTGTCACCTTGATACGTGTCCCGTTGGAGTCGCCACTCAGAACCCGGAACTCCGTAAAAAGTTTGCCGGAGATCCCGCACACGTGGTTAATTTCATGCGATTCATAGCGGAGGAAGTGAGAGAGATCATGGCTCAGCTTGGGCTGAGAACAGTCAACGAAATGATAGGAAGGACTGACAAGTTGGAAATGAAAAGGGCTATAGACCACTGGAAGGCGAGTGGTGTCGACCTGTCCGATATACTCTTTCAGCCGGATGTGCCGGCTGACTGGGGTAGATTCTGTCAGATGGAACAGAACCACGGGTTAAGCGAGGCGCTTGACAATACGGTCCTGCTCGACATATGCAAGCCCGCGCTTGAGTCCGGTGAGCATATAGAAGCGATTCTGCCGATCAGGAATGTGAACAGAACGGTAGGGACTATATTGGGGAGCGAGCTCACACGCCGTTATGGCCCGGACGGCCTCACGGAGAACGTTGTCAGGCTCCACTTCAACGGTTCCGCCGGACAGAGCTTCGGTGCATTTATTCCCAAGTCCATGACCCTTATTCTCGAGGGTGATTCGAACGATTATATCGGCAAGGGTCTTTCCGGCGGCAAGATCATTGTATACCCGCCCAAAGGGTCTACGTTCAAACCCGAGGAAAATATTATCATCGGCAACGTTGCATTTTACGGTGCTACCGGAGGAGAAGCATATATAAGAGGAATGGCGGGCGAGCGGTTCTGTGTCAGAAACAGTGGTGTCTGCGCGGTTGTAGAGGGCGTAGGGGATCACGCCTGCGAATATATGACCGGGGGCCACGTTTTGGTGCTTGGCAGAACAGGGAGGAATTTCGCCGCGGGAATGTCGGGTGGAATAGCATATGTGCTCGATGAAAAAGGCGACTTCCCTGTCAGGTGCAATAAGGACATGGTGAGCCTCGAGAAACTCGATGACGCCGATATCGAGGAAGTCAAAGAGATGATAAAGCGTCATGTGGAGTATACACATAGTGAAAAGGGAAGGGACATACTCGCGCGGTGGGGCAATCTGTCCGAAAAATTCACTAAGGTCATGCCAAAAGATTACAAGAGAATGCTGGAAGCGATAGAGAAAGTCCAAAAGACCGGCCTCAGCGGGGACGAGGTCCTTATGGCTGCGTTTGAAGAAAATAAAAGAGATCTGGCACGTGTAAGCGGCAATTAGTTCTCCCTGATTCTCAAACAAATTAACTCAATGTCCGGTATAATCGTTTCGAACCGTAACTGGAGGAAGTTTAATGGGCGACCCTACTGGTTTTATGGAGCATAATAGAGAGCTTGAGCCAGATCGTTCACCTTCAGAGCGCATAAAGGACTGGAAGGAATTTCACAAACATCTTCCTGAAGACAAGCTCAAGGTTCAGGGGTCCAGATGCATGGACTGCGGCATTCCATTTTGCGAGACCGGGCAGATTATAGGCGGTCTGACCGCGGGCTGTCCAGTAAATAACCTCATACCTGAATGGAATGATCTGGTTTACAAAGGGTTATGGAAAGAAGCTTTGGAGCGTCTCCAAAAGACAAATAATTTTCCGGAATTCACGGGGAGAATATGCCCTGCTCCGTGCGAGGGGTCGTGCGTTCTCGGCATAAGCGAACCTCCAGTAACTATCAAAACTATCGAATGCACGATTATAGACAAGGGTTTCGAGGAGGGGTGGGTCATTCCCGAAATACCCAAGACGAGGACCGGGAAAAAGGTCGCGGTGATAGGGTCCGGGCCCGCGGGCCTCGCCTGCGCAGCGCAGTTAAATAAAGCCGGTCATTGGGTAACTGTCTTCGAAAGGGACGACAGAGTCGGTGGACTCCTGATGTACGGCATCCCCAACCCTCACCTAGACAAGCATATAGTCGAGAGAAGGGTCAAGCTCATGTCGGAAGAGGGCGTGAAGTTCGTCACCAATACGGAAGTAGGGAAAGACTATCCTGCCGACAAGATACTCAAGGAATTTAACGCTGTAGTCATATGCACCGGCGCTACGAAGGCCCGTGATCTTCCGGTGGAGGGGAGGGAGCTTAAGGGTATACATTTCGCAATGGAATTCCTCAAGGCCAATACGAAGAGCCTCCTCGACAGCAATCTCAAGGACCGGAAATTCATATCCGCCAAAGATAAAGACGTTATCGTATTGGGCGGCGGAGATACGGGGACCGACTGCGTCGCAACCGCTATACGGCACGGGTGCAGGAGCCTGCTCCAGTTCGAGATACTGCCGAGACCACCCTTCGAGCGTGCTCCCGACAACCCCTGGCCTCAATGGCCGAAGGTATATACGCTCAGCTACGGTCAGGAAGAGGCTTTGGCTGTATTCGGGGAGGACCCGAGGAGGTACCAGGTCCTCACTACGAAATTCGCAGGGGATACGCAGGGGAATCTGAAAGAACTGCATACGATACAGATAGAATGGCATATGGGGGAGAACGGGCGTACCTCCTTCCGGGAGATTCCCGGGACTGAAAAGGTATGGCCGGCTCACTTGGTGCTTCTCGCGCTCGGCTTCCTGGGGCCGGAAGACTATCTACTCGAAACACTAAAGATAGAGCGCGATGACCGCTCGAACGCTAAGGCCGAGTACGGAAAGTTCAGAACCAATATCGAAGGCGTATTTGCTGCGGGAGACGCGAGACGAGGCCAGAGCCTGGTTGTTTGGGCGATCAATGAGGGCCGGCAGGCAGCGAGAGAGTGCGACCTATATTTGATGGGTGAAACGGATCTTCCCTAGACGAATTCACGATGTTGCATCTTTTTCTTCCGAGTGTATGGAAATTTCCGATGCTCGCGGTTTATTGGATTTGAGCAGATACTGTCGGAACAGGGGTTTAGTTCGGATATCCGGTTTATCCCTTATACCAACCTGGAATCTTATCGCCGATGAATATGTTCACAGCTTTGGTCTCGAGATACATGTCGAGACCTTCCCTGCCGAGCTCCTTGCCTATCCCGCTCTGCTTTAACCCACCATACGGGACTTCGGGAATGATGCCTCCGTATGTGTTCACCCAGAGATAGCCGGCTTTGACGGCTCTCGCTACCCTGAGCGCCCTTTTTATATCCCGTGTCCATATACCCCCGGCGAGTCCGTAAACCGAGTCATTGGCCATGTTCACGGCTTCTTCCTCCGTTCTAAAGGGTAATACGACGACTATAGGACCGAAAATTTCTTCACAGGCGACTGTCGAATCCGGCTCTACGTCGGCGAGTACTGTGGGCTCGAAAAAGTATCCCTTTTTTAATTCTTTGGGTCGGTTTCCGCCGCAAAGGGGCCGTCCTCCCTCCTTAACACCCTTTTCGAAATATGACTTCACCTTCTCGAAATGATCTTTAGAGATTACGGAGCCGAGTTCGGTATCTTCGTTCGTAGGGTCTCCTATCCTGATCTTTTTCACCTTGTCTATAAAAAGGGGAAGAAACTTATCGTATATATCCTCTTGAAGGAGAAGCCGTGTTACCGCCGTGCAATTCTCTCCCTGGTTAAAGAATCCTCCCCTCAGGGTGGCTTCTATCGTGTTATCTATTTCGGCGTCTTGAAATACAATGCAGGGTGCTTTTCCGCCCAGTTCGAGCGATATGCGTTTTATCGTCTGAGCCGCCGTTTTCATGACTAGCTTTCCGACTTCGGTAGAGCCTGTAAACGCGACCTTTCCCACTTCCGGGTTTTCGACGAGAGACTGTCCGGCAACCTCACCCAGGCCGGGAATGACGTTGAAAACTCCTTCGGGTAAGCCGGCTTCAGCGAAAATCCTGGCAGCCTCCAGTATGCCGCAGGGGGTGAATTCTGCAGGCTTAAGCACTATGGTACAACCTGCAGCCAAGGCCGGAGCTATCTTCCAGAAAGAGAGAAGAAGGGGGAAGTTCCATGGTATTATCTGCCCCACCACACCTATGGGCTCTCTCAGAGTTAATGTGAGTTGTTGTTCGGAGACAGAAATACTTTCTCCTTTTAGGTTTATCGCCGCGCCCGTATAGTATTCGAGAGTCTTTATAGACCCGCCCACTTCCACAAGGCGGCTTTCACGGATAGGCTTTCCGGTCTCAAGAGTATTTGTGAGTGCTAATTGTTCTTTATTTTTCTCTATCAGATCTGAGATGTTACGCAGCGTTTTCACGCGCTCGGAAACAGGCACTTTTGACCATTTTTCAAACGCGTCGCGTGCCGCATTCACGGCCTTTTCGACGTCCTCTCTCCCGGCTTCTGCGATTTCGGCAAACGGCTCTTCGGTAGCGGGGTTTTCTCTGTTGTAGGTCTTCCCCGATACGGCATCCGTTTCCTTACCGTTGATGAATAAGCCGTATTTTCTTGTCTTTGCAGTCAATAGTAGGTACCTCCTCTTCCCGCCTTAGTTAGAATTCTATCCAATTTTTCGGTTATAAGCTATAAACAAGGCGGTGCTTTAAAAAGGTTGGATGATACAAACAGCATAACGTCTCCACCTAACGGGGCCATGCTTACATTCTCTATTAAAATTTATGCGGGGTGTGCATATTGCTCTTTGCCCCGCCTGTTTTTGGCCGCGGATATGATTTTCCGGAAGAACCACTCCCCCGGTTTTTTCGTAATTGCTACAAGTTGGGCTTGTTATATTGAAAGACCCTGAGGAAGCTGACTAAATCCGGTGGTTTGGTCTGGTAGGTTTCACCATCCCAAAACTCTTTCCGACTAGTCTCTGGCTTTTGCCCTTCCCATGCCGGGAGCCAGTAGGATTTTAAGCAGACCGCGAATCTGCTCTCTATTAAACGGTTTTTTTTAGGACGGAGATTGGGCCCAATTCCAATGCCTGATTCATTACCTCGCTGTCCGTATAGCCAGTTATGATTACCACGGGTAACTTGCTCTTCATCTTCTTAATTTCTTTAAGGACCTCTACCCCGGTTATGTCGGGGAGCATTAGATCAAGGAATACGAGATCGATGTTCGAATCCTCGACGACTCTTGCTGCGTCAATTCCGTTTTGTGTGGTAATTACGTCATGCCCTTCAGAATTAATTATCTTTCTTAGGTCGATGCTTACAAGCTTCTCGTCATCGACGACCAGCACCTTTTTTTCTTGGACAGCTGGTCCCAGAGCCATTTGTCTATCAGTTCCTTCATGAATCTCCACTGGTTACCGACCTTGAATGCAGGAATCTTACCGTCTTCGAGCAATCGATATAGCGTAGGTTTGGCAACTTTGAGATATTGGGCGGCTTCCTCCAGAGTTAGTACCTGCTCCATTGGATTGTTTCCTCATGATTATAAGTGTGAAGTGAGATGGTTATGAAATTTTTATTGTTCATTTTTACGATTGCTCAACGGTAATATGCATATTCATTTTTTAGCAAGATCCACAGGAGGGTATTAAATGTCCGAATTCGAACACTCTCGGACACCCATAGTTCAGGCATGTATACGTTTTCTAACAGTATTTTATACCATTAGAGATGGAAAGTTTTTATCTCCCCTTCATAATTCGTGAATAAGCGGGCCATGTTCAATTATAAATTATATATTACTATAATGCCATTATTGAAAATCTCCAATATGTTGACAATAAAGCCCGTTCCAGTAATCTAAGGTGAATTTAAGAATCGGAAAGGGAGAACCGTAATTTCTATTCTAGATGCCATTGCCGAAAAGCTCTTGATCAAAGAAGAGCCTATCAATTTTGACGAAGCTCTGGCACTGATCGAGCTTCAGAAACCCGATGTTCCCGACCTTATCTCTCTTGCCCGGAAGGTAACGTTAAAGTATAAGGGTGACGGCGTGTTTTTAAGATCCATTATCAGCGCCCAGACCGGCAACTGCCCTGAGGATTGTTCGTTCTGCTCCCAGTCGGCACATTACGATACGGAAGTTAACGCACACCCGCTTATGGCTGCAGAGAAAATCTTGCTTGCCGCCAAACAGGCGGAAAAGCTCGGGGCTATGGACTTTTGTATAGTCATAAGCGCCAAGAGGCCAGCACCGAGGATTTTCGAGAAGGTACTCGCTGCCGTGGATCTGCTCCGCGCGGAAACAAATCTCAAGATAGGGTGCTCACTCGGAGCCCTCGAAGAGGAGCAGGCTTTCGAGCTTAAGGAACACGGGGTCTGGCGTTACAATCACAACGTCGAGACCTGCAGGAGCTACTTCCCCAATATCTGCACCACGCATACATATGACGACAGGCTCAGGACAGCCGAGCTTGTCAAGAAAGCCGGAATGCATCTCTGTTGCGGAGGAATACTAGGTTTGGGGGAATCCCCGGCACAAAGGATTGAGCTTGCTTTCGAGCTTAAAGAGCTCGGCCCGAGCTGGGTACCGATAAATTTTCTTAACCCGAGACCTGGCACCCCCTTTGAAAAGCTCCCACAGTACCCGCCTTTCGAAGCAGTGAAAACAATATCAGTATTCAGGCTCATACTGCCCGATAAAATACTAATGACCGCCGGGGGAAGAGAGGTTACGCTACGTGATCTTCAGTCGCTGGCTCTGCTCGCAGGCGCTAATGCCATGATTCTGGGAAATTACCTTACAACCCCAGGCAGGTCCCCGGAGGAAGACCTCAGGATGCTCGACGACCTTGAAATGCCCGTCAGAAAGGATGTTAATTAGCCGCGAGTTCGACCGGTTAATTCCCGTAGAAATCCTGTCCCCGAAAACCTGAATAGGTTCCGATATGTCAGATAGAAAGAAAAATTTAAGAGCTTTTGATAGAGAATTCGTATGGCACCCCTTTACGCAGATGAAGGAATACGAGGACAAGGATCCCATCGTCATTGAACGGGGGGAAGGGGCATATTTGATCGACACGGACGGTAGGAAGTATATTGACGGCGTCTCCTCACTATGGGTCAATGTTCACGGGCACAGGGTCCCGGAGATAGATAACGCCATTAAAAACCAGGTCGATATGCTGGGTCACAGTACACTGCTTGGTATTACGAACCCCCCAGCCGCGGAGCTCGCGAAGGAGCTTATAGATTTATGCCCACAGGGGCTTAAAAAGGTTTTTTATTCCGGCGACGGCGCAAGCGCTGTGGAGGTTGCGCTCAAAATGGCTTTTCAGTACTGGCAGCATATGGGTGAACCCGGAAAAACAAAATTCGTATATCTCCAGAACGGATATCATGGAGATACGCTCGGTGCAGTTTCCGTCGGAGGGATCGATCTCTTCCACGAGGCGTTCAAGCCCCTCCTTTTCGAGACATATAGGGCTCCTTCTTATTACTGTTACAGGTGCCCTCTCGGGAAGACGTACCCTTCATGTGAACTGGCATGCGCGCGGGAGCTCGGGAATATTCTCAAAGACCATCATGACGAGATTGCCGGCGTAATACTTGAGCCATGCGTCCAGGCGGCCGGCGGTATGATAGTTTCTCCTCCCGGGTATCTAAAACTCGTAAGCGAGTATTGCGAGCGATACGGAGTACTTCTTATATTGGATGAGGTCGCGACCGGATTCGGAAGGACCGGTAAGATGTTCGCGTGCGAGCACGAGGACGTAACGCCCGATATACTCGTTCTCGGAAAGAGCATTACCGGAGGTTATCTGCCGCTTTCTGCGACGATCACGACACAGGGGGTATACGACGCATTTCTGGGCGATTACGAAGAATTAAAAACCTTTTTCCACGGTCACAGTTACGCAGGGAATCCGCTCTCCTGCGCGGCTTCTCTCGGGAACCTCGAAGCCTTCAATAACTATAACACGCTCGAAAACCTCAAAGAAAAGATCGAGTACGTGGAGGAAGAGCTCAAGGAGTTCAAAGGACTCGGGCATGTGGGAAATGTCAGAAACAAGGGGCTTATGGTCGGCATTGAGCTGGTCCGGGATAAAGAAACGAAGGAGACATTCCCGGTAAAAATGAAAATGGGATGGAGGGTCGCCGAAGAGGCAATGAATGAAGGAGTTTTAATACGCCCTCTCGGAAA
Organism: Thermodesulfobacteriota bacterium; assembly: GCA_044451425.1. GTDB lineage: Bacteria > Desulfobacterota_D > UBA1144 > Nemesobacterales > UBA2774 > 2-12-FULL-53-21. Next base: position 9,202 of record JBIOKC010000007.1, on the reverse strand, counting down.
CGTGATAGTGCTCATGCCGCCTCTCGGAATTCCTATGGAGGATTTGAAAAAGCTCGTCAGAGTCACGTACAATTCCATTAAAAAAGCGACCGAGGCCGCGTAATACTATATAATACGAATGCACTGTTTGCGTGTATGAAAATCAATTGAATTGCTCTCCCCGTTATGGAAGGTCCTCTAGACTGGATTGAAAAGGATTTAGCCCGAATTAAGGATAAAAACCTGTTCCGTATTCTAACGGAGCTCGAAACCGGTCAGTCTCCCGAAATAACGATCAGCGGGAAGCGTTATATACTGCTCGCATCGAACGGATACTTGGGCTTGTCTGTCGATCCCAGGGTTGTGGAAGCGGCCGGGATGGCACTCCAAAAATACGGCACCGGCTCCGGCGGCTCGCGCCTTGTGAGCGGGAGCACGAACCTACACAGGGAGCTCGAGGAACGTATTGCGTCTTTTAAAAATACGGAATCCGCCATTCTGTTCAGCTCCGGATATCTCGCGAATATCGGGACCATTTCCTCACTACTAGGTGAAGGCGACATCATCTACAGCGACGAGCTAAACCATGCGTCCATTATCGACGGCTGCAGGCTTTCCCGCGCGGAAGTGAGAATATACAGACACCTCGATACCGGACACCTCGAATCGCTTCTGTCATCGGATAAAAACAAGTCGGGAAAGAAGCTGATCGTCACGGATACAGTGTTCAGTATGGATGGGGATCTCGCCCCGCTTCCACTCTTTATCGAGCTTGCTGAAAGCTACGGCTCCATGCTTATGGTTGACGAAGCGCACGCAACGGGGGTGCTCGGTGAAAGAGGAAGCGGGGCGACTGAGTATTTCGATGTAGAGAAGCGTATTCCCGTTGTCATGGGTACGCTTTCGAAGGCGATAGGCTCCCTCGGCGGCTATATAGCGGGCAGTCAAAAGCTTATCGATTATATAAGGAATCGGGTCAGGAGTTACATTTTCGACACTTCACTGCCGGCTTCATCCCTGGCCGCGTCATTAGCGGCGATCGATATAATCGAGAACGAGCCCGAGAGAAGAGAGCACCTGTGGCGTCTGATAAGTCGATTTAAAAAGGGTTTGGGGTATACAGGGCTTACGGTACTCCCTTCTAACTCGGCAATAATCCCGGTTTTGGTCGGCGAAGCGGAACACACTCTCGAATTCGCTGGGGCACTCAGGGAGTTGGGGGTTTACACGCCTGCCGTAAGGCCTCCGTCCGTCCCCCATGGCAAGTGCAGGATCAGGGCCACTCTCATGGCCGGACATACGGAAGAGCATCTCGATCTCGCGCTCGGCGCGTTTAAAGCTGCATTCGAGAGGGTGCGTATTAAGTGAACGTAGTGATCATCAAAGACAGGAGGCCGTGATGGCGCGATCTAATATTACAAACGAAAAGGATTTGGAATGGACCGGACAGTCGATGGGGAATAAATTTAAATCTCGTAGAAAATCTCTGAGCTCGCCCGCAGGCGGAGATAAGCTCGGGTGCAGCTTATACGAAATTCCTCCGGGTAAAACCGCCTGGCCTTATCATTATCACCTGGCGAATGAGGAGGCGATATTCGTCCTGGGCGGCAGAGGAGTCCTCAGGATCGATGGCCGTGAAGAGACCATTTCCGATGGGGACTATATATGCCTCCCCGCAGGGAAAATGCCTCATCAGATAATTAATAATTCGGACAAGATATTACGGTACCTCTGTTTTTCAACTATGGTAGAACCGGAAGTAGCGGTATATCCCGACTCAGATAAGGTCGGTGTTTTCGCGGGCTCCGCTCCGGGCGGTCCGAAGGAAAAAAGGACCGTCCATAAATATTTTCGTGGCGGGCCTGATGTGGATTACTGGTATGGCGAAGGGGGATAGAGGCGCAGGTTTAATTCTTCATGGCATTGCCGTTTTTAATATCGCTGTCCGAAAAGAAGGAAATGACTTTTTCCCACCATCCGGAATTTTCTATCTTACCCGAAGCGGTCTTTTGATTTTCCCAGCATACCTCGTCGAGAAAACCCAGTACGGCTTCGTTAAATTCTTCCGAGCGCTCTATAAAGAGGAGATGCCCCGATCCCTCTATCGGTACGAACCTTGAATCCGGGATCCTTTCGGCAAGCACGAACGCGCTTTCGGGCGAGACTATCTTGTCCTCTGTGCCACATATGACAACGGCCGGAGCTTTAATCTCCCCTGCCCTCGCTGCCGAATCGAATTTCTTTCCGGCCATCATCTGACGAGTCCACGCATAGCCGGGCTGCGGGTTATCGAGCCTCCATTTTACAATCCGCTCGATTTCGTCCGGATGATCCTTAATATATTCCGGTGTGAATGCGAGCGAGAGTCCGTAGCGGATTCTCGCTTCTTTTTTGAGGACGTACTCTACGCTGGGCGGTATTCCAGTCTTACCGCTCATCTCGAACAACCCCGGTAGGAATCCCCAGAATGTTAAAAATCCGTTCCAGGGGTGAGAATTTCTCCCGATCGGTTTCCCGGAGCCCGAGTTTGTCGATACCAAAACCAGACTCTTTACAAGATCCGGATGCCTTAGGGCGAGTTCCTGAGCTATGAACCCGCCGAGCGATACACCGAGTACGTGAGCCTGGTCGATGCCTAGAGTCCTTAACAATCCGGACGCGTCGTCAGCCATTATCTCTGTAGAGTATTCGGTGTCTGGCTTATCTGTATTTCCGGCACCCCTGTTATCGAAAACGATAACCCTATACCTTTCGGAGAAAGCCGGTATCTGTTTGTACCACATCCATGCCGAGTATCCGAGCCCCTCGATCAATACGAGCGGCTCCCCGGCCCCGTGTATTTCGTAATATAAGTCTATGCCGTTTACCTTAACTGTCCCGGTATGAGTTCCTGTCATAGAGATGCTATTTTTTTCTTACCAGCTTTAGCCCTTTTCCATTCGAGTTCATTTTATTGTTTCCTATTTCATCGCATACTTCTTTTAAGGCCTGCATTGCGTTAATCGCTGCCGGGAAACCGGCATACACAGCCATTTGAAGTATAATTTCGATGATTTCCTCAACGGTGACCCCGACGTTCAGGGCGGATTGAATATGAACTTTAAGCTGCTGAGATGCGTGCCCGAGAGCCGTGAGGGCTGCTATAGTAGCGATCTCTCTTGACTTCACGTCGAGAGCTGGCCTCCCGTATATATCGTTAAACGCGAATTCCATCACGTACTTCTCAAGGTCCGGGTTGAGAGTTTTTAAGCGCTCAAGCGACTTCTCAGCCCCGTCACCCTTGATTTCCTTAAACTTCTTTATACCCTGTTCATATCTGTTCATGGTTTTCTCCATATGTATAAATTTAAGGCAAAATAATACGGAGTCAAGTAATTGTTTTGCGTATGCGTACAATCTATGCATTGTAATATCCTGTAATAGCATTATATTTAAGACTTATAGTGATATTTATGTGCAATTGCAAAAATATGCCGCCGTCAATTCCATCGGTGTCTGCTTTTAAAAGGTTATGCTCAAGTAGGCTTTATTATTATAACGGCCCTATATTAAGGAAATTTGAATTATCCGTTATGGACTTAACAGTCTGCAGGAAATCGGTTTTTTTATACTTTGTCCAGAGTTAATTGACAATTAATCTCGGTTACTTTAAAGTTTGTGTAATAAATTCCAACAAATGAGAGGTGTTACGGTTATGAACTGGGGTATGAAAAATAGAATGGCGAGGATAATTAACCCGCGGACAGGGAGGGCGGTCATGGTTGCATTCGACCATGGGTATTTCCTCGGCCCTACACATAGGCTTGAAGTCCCCCGGGACACAATAACACCGCTGCTCCCGTATGCGGATACTATAATGCTCACTAGAGGAGTGCTCAGGAGCTCCGTAGACCCGGAATCGTGCGCCAACGTGGTTTTAAGGGTATCGGGCGGCTCCAGCATCGTGGGCCCTGATCTTTCGGACGAGGGACTTACGACTTCATTTAAGGAAGCTATAAGGCTGAACGTGGCTGGTGTCGGCATATCGGTTTTTGTCGGCAGCATGCATGAGCGCCAGACGCTCCTAAATCTCGCTGAGCTCGTCAATCAGGGCGAAGAATACGGCATACCCGTTCTCGGTATCACTGCTGTGGGTAAGGAGCTGGAGAAAAGAGACGCGAGGTACCTCGCCCTCTGCTGCCGTATCTGCGCGGAGCTCGGCACTCATATCGTCAAGACCTACTACTGTGAGGAGTTCGAAAAGGTGACGACGAGTTGTCCCGTGCCGATTGTTATTGCCGGAGGACCCAAATTAGAGACCGAGATGGATGTCCTGAAGATGACGTATAGTGCCATACAGCAAGGTGCTGCCGGAGTGGACATGGGCAGGAACGTATGGCAGAACGATCACCCGGTGGCCATTATTAGGGCGATACGGTCGATAGTGCACGAAAATAATAAGCCCAAACAGGCGCACGACCTCTTCTTATCCTTAAAAAATGAGGAATCCAAGAAGGTGGCAAGCGTATAATAGCTAAAGCCCGACATGATTCTATTAAAATGAATTCCCGGAGCTCTCCCCGACAAATGCGCGTTGCTATGTACTATAGCAATAGTGACATAAGGCTCGAAGATATGCCCGTTCCCACGCCCGGCCCGGGCGAGATACTCATGCGCGTCCATGCGAGCGGTATATGCGGAAGCGATCTCATGGAATGGTACCGCCTCCCTAAGGTCCCCCTTGTACTCGGCCATGAGGTTGCGGGGGAAGTGGTTGAGATTGGCAAGGGCGTAAATAAATTCAAATCCGGCGACCGTGTCATAGCTACACACCACGTCCCCTGTAATACTTGCTATTATTGTCTCAGGGGGAACCATTCAGCCTGCAGGACGTTGAGAATGACGCACTTCGATCCGGGTGGTTTTTCAGAATACATTCGGATTCCTCCTATAAACGTGGACAGGGGGGTGCTCATGCTCCCGGACGAGGTCTCTTACGATGAAGCCTCTTTCGTCGAGCCTCTCGGGTGTGTCGCGCGCGGACAGCGTCTCGCGGGGCTTCAGGTCGCCGACTCCGTGCTCGTTATGGGGAGCGGGATTACGGGTCTCCTTCACATCCAGTTAGCGCGCGCCCTGGGGGCAGGGCGAATAATCGCTACTGATATAAGCGACTACAGGCTCGGGGCCGCGTCTGAATTCGGCGCGGATTACGCCGTTCACGCGGGCGATGACGTGTCTTCCTATGTGTGCAAAGTAAACGAAGGACGCCTCGCCGATATTGTTATAGTTTGCACTGGCGCCAAGTCTGCGATCGAAGGCGCTCTGAAGCTGGTCGAGCCGGGCGGGACAGTACTATTTTTCGCTCCCTCGAGCCCTGATGCGGAAATCACGATTCCTTTTAACAACTTCTGGTGGTCCGGAATTAAGACGGTGAGCTCGTATGCGGCCTCCCCATCCGATCTCGCCGTAGCCCTTGAGCTAATAAGGGCTAAGAGGGTGAACGTCATCGATATGGTAACCCACAGGCTCCCCCTCGCTGATACACTAAAAGGGTTCCGCATGGTTGAAGAAGCCGGGGATTCGATAAAAATCATTATCCAACCACATATCTGAACGTCTATTACTCCCCGAGCAGATGATGGAGTATCGTGCTCACTATGGAAAGCACTACTGCTCCGAAGAAAGCGGTCCAGAATCCGGTCACGTGGAAGCCAGGAGCTATAGAGGAAGCCAGCATCAGCATGAGAGCGTTGATAACGAGGAGGAATATCCCGAACGTCAGGATCGATAAGGGGAGCGTGATGATCTTGAGAAATAGTCCGATCGTGGCGTTTATGAGCCCTATGATAATGGCAGCGATCAAAGCCGTGCCTATACTCTCAACTTTGAAGCCCGGGATTATGTACGAAACGATCAACAGACTCGATGCGCTTATTATCCACTGAATCAATAGATATTTCATTTTATCACCCCCGTTACCGCATATTCCAGAAAATCCGGTGTGGGTATGCTCTAACGATATTATTCACGTTCTTGACGAAAGATAAAGCGATTTATTACGCGGAAGAGCCCCCGCTCTTTATAACCATTTACCGGTTAGTAAAGAAACCCGTCTTTTTTTGACATGCCTCCCTTTAAATCCTACACTGTACTCTTATGGAAATACCCATTTTATATCTCATCGACGGCAGTTCTTACATATTCCGTGCCTATTACGCGATAAGGGGTCTTACGACGTCCAAAGGGTTTCCGACGAACGCTGTTTACGGGTTCGCTTCGATGCTTTTCAAGTTCCTGAAGGATCATAAACCCACTTATCTTGGGATCGTCTTCGATGCCAAGGGGGACACGTTCAGGAACGAAATGTATCCGCTCTATAAAGCGAACAGGGGGGCGCCTCCCGATGATCTTGTCCCGCAGTTTTCAAAGATTTTCGAGGTCGTTGACGCGTTTAATATCCCGCAGTTCATGATGGAGGGGTACGAAGCGGACGATATAATGGGCACTATTGCTAAGGAATACGAGAAGCGCGGCATTGACGTCGTTCTCGTCACGGGGGATAAGGATTTTACTCAGCTCGTGTCTGAGAGAGTCACCCTTCTAGATACGATGAAGAACAAGGAAACGCTAATTAAAGACGTCATAGAGAAATACGGCGTGCCCCCTGAAAGGGTGACAGACGTATTCGCACTTATGGGAGACCAAGTTGACAATATTCCAGGAGTTAAGGGTGTCGGCGAGAAGATCGCTATAGGTCTTATAAAATCGTTCGGCTCGCTCGACAACCTTCTTCAGAACCTGGAGGACGTCGCTGGGAGGCAGAGGAAACTCATAGAAGACAAGCAGGGGGATGCTCTCCTCAGTAAAGAGCTCGTTACTATCAAAACGGATATCGAAATGGACATCGGTCTCGAGAAGTTCAGGTATGACGGGTTCGATAAGGAAAAGTTGGGGGAAATCTTTAAGGATCTCGAATTCAAAAACCTTCTCCACGAGTTAGGCTACTATGGTGGCGGCAGCGCTGAATCAAATACGAATGGCGATGGCGATCCCGTAGTGCCGTATGATAACTATTCGCTCGTATTGACGGAAGGTGACCTTGACCGTGCGATAGAAAGAATAAAGGATACCGGGGAGGTGTCGATAGACCTTGAGACGACCTCGACTGATCCCATGCTCTCTGAAATTGTCGGTATTGCGCTCTCTCCGGCGCCTCACGAGGCGTATTACGTCCCTGTCGCGCACAGGTCGCTTGCCGATTCTTCTACGGAACAACTCGCTATTGCTTTCGTTCTCGATAAATTAAAGCCACTTATCGAAGATAAAGGTGTGAGAAAAATCGGTCAGAACCTTAAATACGAATTGGTGCTCCTGGAAATGTACGGGCTCAGGCTCACGGGGATTTCGTTCGACACGATGATAGCGGCCCACATGCTAGATTCGTCGAGGATAAGCTACAGCCTCGATGAGCTGTCGCGGCTCTACCTCGGCCATAGTATGATCTCGTACAGGGATGTGACGGGTACGGGTAAATCCAAAATCAACTTCGAAGAGGTCGAGATTGAGGCTGCCAAGGTCTATTCGTGCGAAGATGCCGACGTGGCGATGCTCTTAGCAAGGAAGCTCGTCTGCGAGCTTGAAGAGGCGGATTTGATACGGGTTTATAGGGATATCGAGCTCAAGTTCATAGAAGTTATTGCCCGTATCGAGATAAACGGAATGAAAGTAGATTCCGAGAAGCTTAAAGAATTGTCGAGGGAATTCGAGTCTGCGCTCAAGGAAATCGAAAAAGCGATTTACGAAGAGGTCGGCTACGAGTTCAATTTGAATTCTCCCATACAGTTGAGGCAGGTGCTTTTCGAGACCCTGAGCCTGCCCCAAAAAAAGTTAACTAAATCAGGCGAATCTTCGACGGACGTTGAGGTTTTAACTGATCTGAGCAAATTCCATTCAGTGCCGGAGAAAGTGCTTGCGCACAGGACCCTTTCCAAGCTTAAATCGACCTACGTGGATGCGCTGCCCAGGCTTGTCAATCCCCGTACGGGCAGGATTCACACATCTTTTAATCCGGTCGGATCCTCGACCGGGAGGCTTAGCTCCAGCGATCCCAACCTGCAGAATATTCCGATAAAGACAGCTCAGGGGAAGAGGATAAGGGAGGCCTTTATACCCGAGGACGGCTATATCATGCTCTCTGCTGATTACTCGCAGATCGAGCTCAGGCTGCTTGCTCATTTCTCTCAAGATAAGAGTCTTATCGAGGCATTCATGACCGGGAGTGACATTCACAACAGGACCGCCTCTGAGATCTTCGGTGTCACCCAGGACCTCGTTACCCCCGAGATGAGGAGGCTCTCGAAGAACATTAATTTCGGGATAATATACGGTATTAGTGCCTTCGGTCTTGCAAAACAGCTGGGGACCTCCGTATCCATAGCCAAAAGCTACATCGACGAATACTTCAAACGCTATAACAAGGTCAGGGAATATATACAGAAATCGATAGACGATGCCAAAAGCAAGGGTTATGCCCAGACGATCCTGGGGCGGAGACGCCCGATTCCGGAGCTCAATTCGGACGACAGGAACAGGATAGGGTTTGGCGAGCGTACCGCTATGAACACGCCTATACAAGGCTCGGCAGCGGATATAATAAACATAGCGATGATCAGAATCCAGGAAAAGCTGTCCTCGGGCTATAAGACGCGCATGATACTGCAAGTCCACGACGAGCTCCTGTTCGAAGTCCCCGAGCGGGAGCTGGATGAAATATCACGCATCGTAAAGGAAGAAATGGAGTGCGCCTGGAAGCTCAGGGTCCCTATAAGAGTCGAGATTGGCACAGGCAGGAACTGGGCGGAAGCGCACTAATCCCTTCTCCAGTCTCCCTATTTAACTTACCCCGCTGATTAATACTTTAACCATGGACAAGAGTGCATCCGTCCGGGTCGACGGAAGACGTCGGGCTCTGGTTGATTGCCGAATTACCTCCGCCTCCGCTGATCGAACAGCTGTTTTGAGGGTTTATTTCGACCTGAGAGGATCCCGCGGCATTTATACCGAATCCCTTGAGGGATGTAATAAATATATTGATATTGACAGGCGTTGCTGTTTTCGTAACCCTGACGACCGAATTGTTATTTGTCGAAACGGCGTTATTGTTAGCGCTAATTGTTATATCCTCATCGGCATCCAGCATGACTAACCCCGAGTTCTGTGCATTTATCCCATTTTTGCAATCGCT
>JBIOKC010000006.1:0-32904 GCA_044451425.1 Thermodesulfobacteriota bacterium | reverse complement strand
CTGTCCCTGATCTTTGAAGCCGATAGGAGAAGAAACGGCATATCATGCCTGTCAAGTTTTGAAAGCGCGATAGCCTCCTCCTTCCTCAGAGGGTCACCGTTTTCGACCTTTGAGGTTATTTCTTCGATAACTCCCGAAGGTCCCCTACGAAAGCCCAGCTCAATGCCCAGCATCCCGGACAAATAATCCGCGGGGGCCATTCCGGCATAACGATCAGATGTCTTATAGAGAGTAGCCATAATTTTTCCAATCAGATACTTAAACCTACTATTAGGATTAGATCCAACCCTTAATTAAAACAATACCTCTAAAGGATATCACCCCGGATTAATCTATCAATCATCACATAAACAGGTAAAACTTGTCAAGGAGAATCGGCTGCGGGTCATAGCTCGGAGAGCACGGCTGAAGCGAGCTCAGCCGCCTTGCCGGAATCGGACATGAGGGTATCCAGAACAAGGGGTTTAATGCCCATTTCGCTTATTCGTTCAGCTTCCAGGACGTCTTCGCCGTCTATGACCATAACGTCCAGGAAATCCCGATAAAGCCTTGCTATCTGGGCTGACGAGACCTCGAGTCCCAGACCCCGCATCAGTTTATCGGCGGGTCCTTTAAGCGGCACCCCGCCTATCAAGGGACTTATAGCTATAATTTTCCCCTGAGCAGCCCCTAGCGCCTCTCCTATGTCTTTTATACTAAGTATGGGGCCTATACTTATAATAGGGTTACTGGGGCAAAGAATGATCATCCTGGCTTCCCTTATAGCCTCTATTACTCCCGGAGACGGCTTAGCGTTCTCGACGTTCCTGAAAACCACCTTAATCACGGCGGGCTTCATTCTTTCTTTAACCAGATACTCCTGAAAATGCATTTCCCCTTCATTCGTAACAATCCAGGTCTCAACGTCCTCATCCGTCATGGGAATGACCCGGATGCTCTCTTTAATTCCGAAGTATCCGGTCAGCATCTTCGTTATTTCCGAATGGGTGAGGCCCGAATGTCTCATTTTAGTCCGGAATATGTGAGTTGCGAAATCGATATCCCCGATATTAAACCAGGTCTCGCTTCCGAACCTGGCAAGCGCCGAAAGCGTGTTAAACGAATCATCGGCTATCCCCCACCCCTTCTGCTTATCTATGTGTCCCGAAAGTCTGTATATTACTGTATCTACATCGGGGGAAATCCTGAGACCGTGTAATTCGATGTCGTCGCCTGTATTTACGACCACGGTTAGCGGCTCTTCTCCTAGTACTTTGGATAGACCATCAAGGAATTTAGCGGCTCCGACCCCTCCGCCAAGGGCAGTAATCATTAGGATAAACCTTTAAGATACGAGAAAATGCAAGACCACTTTATAATGATAAAAACTCCGTAATTCAGAAGGGGTAAAGAATATTTGAGCGTGCCCGAACTGTCAAGTATTTGGGAGACCAGCCATTCCCGAAGTATTATCCAATCCTTGAACAAATATTAGGTATATTAACGAGCGTAATTATGCGAGTGCGGCAGACCGGGACCCGGCCGGTTGAAACTGAGGCGGAAGTGATATAGATTTTTATAAGAATTTAGCAGAAAAAAGGGGAAAACCGTCAAATGAGTCTTAACTTTATCAGAAACACACACGCCTGGTTTATTAGAGGCATATTAATTCTTATAGTCATCACCTTTATTATCGGCATCGGATACAGACTAAGTAATTTCGGCTCCATAACACGTGTTCCGCAGAGGAGCGCCGCCGAGGTCAACGGTGAGCAGGTGAGCATCGTTAATTTCTACCTGCTGAGGGATAGCCTGAAGAGACAATTCAGCCAGAAGGGCGATATCCCGCAGGAATATCTCAACCAAATCAATGTAATCGCTCTTAACAATCTAATAAACTTCAAGCTGCTTGCTCAAGAGGCTAAAGCGCTGGGGTTTAAAGTAACGGACCAGGAGCTCGATAGCGCGATCAGATCAGACCCGAATTTCCAGATCGACGGTAAGTTCGTAGGCAGTGAGAGATATAAGCAATTCGTGCAGCAGGCGTTCAAGCAGGACGTAGGCGAATTCGAAAATTCGTATAGAGAAAACCTGCTCGCCCAGAAACTTGCTAATTTTGTGGATGAGACGACTCTCATTACCGACGAGAATCTTTTCAATGACTTCAAGAGAGAAAACGATAAGATAAACCTTTATTACATAGCTATCTCCGGGAACGGGTTCATCAACTCCTATACCCCGGGGGAAGAAGAAATAAAGCAGTATTATCAGAAACATAAGAGCGAGTTCAAGACGCCCGAGACAAGGAAAATCCGATACTTTACACTGAGTCCCGACTCGTTTGAAAAGAATGTCACGGTTACAGATGAAGAAATCAGCTCTTACTACAACGCTTATCCGGAAGAATTCCAATCCGCCGATGGAAAACTGCGGCCTCTCTCGGACGTGACAAAAGACGTTGAATCCAAGCTCAAGACGCAAAAGGGAGAAGCGCTTCGCCAGCAGTTCATGTCCAAACTTGAAAAACCGGACGAGGAAACTAGCAATATCGACTCACTGGCGATGGAGTACTCGGCAGGCTCGATTTCGGAGAGCAAACCGTTCTCTCTGACTGATAATATGGCGGACATACCGCCGGCTGTTACGCGTCAGGTCTTCAGTACGGGAAAAGGTCATGTTTCCATAATCCCTATCGGGACGATCATATGGGTTACTGAGACTGAAGAGATCGCCCAGCCCCGTGAGAAATCCTTAGATGAAGCCAAAGAGCAGGCCGTACAAGCCATAAAACTTGAAAAGTCCAATCTTGAGACCAGAAAAAAATCCGAAGAGATGCTCCAGAAGCTAAAATTGGTGAAAAAAGAGACCCTCCCGGCAGAGGCAAAGAAACTGGGTCTTGAACTTAAAGAAACCGGCTTTTTCTCGCGCTCTGAGCCCGTGCCGCATATTGATTCCCAGCAGTTGACTGTGGACGCCTTTGAAATGGACCCCAAATCCGGTGTTTCAAACAAAATTTATAAAAACGGGGACGTCTATTATATCGTTTCGATAAAAGAAATCAAAGGTGCTGACCCTGAGGAGTTTAACAAGGTTAAGGACGTACTAAGGGACCAGGAGCTGCAGAAACAGCGCTCTCAGGTAATACAGAAAATGATACAGGATCTGAGACGAAAGGCGCAAATCACACCCAACTCCGAATTATTTCCCTCTAAAGGATGATATCCGGACTAAGGGGACATAGATAAATTGTCGAAAAGAGCTCTTATAATTGGATCGGACAGAGATTACTGCTTTATCATAAAGGAGTTCCTGGTTTTAAGAGGGTTGTATGTAACTGTAGTCTTAAATTACAGAGACGGCATAGACAGGCTCCTTTATGAAAAACCGGACCTTGCTATTCTGGAACTCACGGCTCAGGGATCGACTGAAAACCTTACTGACAAAATAAAAGAATCACACGAATTCGAGATCGTCGACTTCTGCGGAAGCCAGGAGATCAAAAAAGAAACCAAAGCATTATTGATCTTCGACGATAAGTCCCGTATCAACGCTCTTTTCGATTTCCTGAGAAGTAACTACTCAAATCAGAAAGCCGAACGACCGCAGGATACCGAGGATGGCGGAAGCCTGAGCTACACTTTTTATCCCGAGCTTCTCGTTAATATACACAGGAATAAGAGGAGCGGAATCCTGTCCATTACATCGAATAGCGAGTTGATAATTTATTTTATAAACGGCGATCCCGTCTTCGCGGAAGGAGGGGATATCGATACCGCTATAGGCAGAATACTCCTGGAGAGCGGCAAGATAAACGAGGAGACCTTCAATAAGGCTCTCAACATCGCAACAAAGAATAATCAGAAATTCGGGCAGATACTTTTCGAAATGGGAATTACAACTCCTCACGAACTGAAAAGCTTCCTGGAATTTCAAGTAGAGGAAAAGATCCTGCGAGGCTTTTACTATATCAATGGTCAATATACGTTTAAAAGAGGCGATGAATTCGTAGACAGGATTGTCTCGTATCGGGTTAACTTATCGAAGATAATTTATGAAGGGGTTAAAAGATATATTGACGTTGACAGTCTGGAAGAACAAAATCCCGTAATAGAGATCGACCCGAAGCTAAAGAGCTATATTAATGACCTTGGTCTCAAGCCTAAAGAACTCAGGTTCGTGCAGCTGTTGAAAGGGCGATCCACCGTAAAGGAAGTGCTAATATCGAGACTCGGGAAGCCCGAGACCCTGAAGCTCTTATATTTTCTATCTCTCTTCAAGCTGATAAACCTCCCAGGTATTTCTCTGGACGCTATAGGCAGAGAATCGATCAAGAAGCGTATAGAGGAGAAAGAAGCGGAGGGAGAGGAAACAAAAGATAAAAGAACTCTTGCCGATGATATCACGCTAAATGCCCATTCCACGGATATTGAGCAAGCATTCGACCCAGATATAGGGCAATCCAGGGTAAGCGGGCTCAAAGACCCCGATTCCGATATGCGTACCGAGAGCGAAGAGCATTCAATAAGCCCCTCCCGGGGTAGAGACGAAATAATTGAAGCAGAAACGTACGGAGATAACCGGGAAGAGCGGAATAAAAAGATCGAGACCGTCACAGAGACATACGAGGAAGAAGATATAGCGCTTACCGAATTGGGATCAAGGACCATCCCCCCCCTCAGCGATGCCGAGGAACTGCTCTTTAACATTTCCGAAGCCCGAGAGGAGACAGGAACTGAGAGTAACAATCCGGCCTCCCGAGAAACCGGTGATAGTATCAACTTGACTGAGACTGACGAAGTGAAAGCCCAGCGGCTCGCGGAGGGAAACTCGCAGGGGCTTGAAATCGAGCTCGAATCAGGTGTATTAGGGAATGAATTCGACAAAGCAGTCAGCGAAACAGATATTGAAGGTGCCGTCGAATCCGCCTCTGACCGAGATGAGGGGGATAGCTCCCGATGCGAAATAAACCATGAGCCCGAATTGGAATTAGACAGAGATGCCGACTACGGGATTACGGTTGAGGATCACACGGCACACGGAAACGTCAACGACCTCCTTCACCCCTATGCTGGGGCTCAGGACAAGAATGAAACCGAAACCGGGGAGACAGACGAGGTGAAAGAAATCGAATCGTTGTTAACTGACCGATCACGGGGCCCGACAGCCGGTGATGAAATCCATATTGATTCGCCGGATAATACTTATTCCTCAATATTCGACGAAAGGGTATCCGAATTCTATGCAGAGTTGGACCAGAAAGATTACTATCAGATACTTGGAGTGTCCCGCGATGCAGCTGCTGAAAAAATAAGAGATGCGTATTATAAACTCGTCAAATTTTACCATCCTGATGTCAACCCCAACATCGACCATGAGGTCAAGTTGAAAGCGCAAGAGATTTTTACACGAATTACAGGCGCTTACGAAACTCTTTCCGAGGCGGACAAAAGGGAGCAGTACGACTCTCATGAGGAGCTCGCAGAGCTCAGAAGTCAGGCCAAATACATCTACGAAGCGGAAATGGTATTTAAGAAAGGGATTACTCTGATGATTCAGCGTAATTACGTCGAAGCCGAAAAGAAAATAAGAGAAGCGGTAGAAATGAGCCCAGACGAAGCTGCGTATCTGGGGGCACACGCATGGACACGGTTTCTCGCCGCAGAGAACAAGTCCGCCGTTCTGGAAGAAGTCAAAAGGTCCCTGGAAAGGGCATTTAAAATTAATGAAAAGATACCTGAAAATTACTACTATCTCGGGTCAATTTATAAGTTTACAAACGATCTTACAAACGCTGAAAAGTATTACCAGAAAGCACTTGAGCTGGCTCCGGATTACATTGAGGCTAAGAGGGAAATCCGCCTCATCTATACCCGGAAAACGGAAAGCAAAAACGATAAGAAAACCGAAAAAAAGTTCTGGTCAAGCATATTTAAAAAAAATTGACCCCCCTCAACCGAATATCCGACCCGGATGGGCACGTTTCGCCGGTTATTTACTTTTTTTAAACTTTTGATTATCTTCACTCAATACATTAAGCGATGAAAATCAAATCCCTCGAAATTATCGGCTTTAAATCATTCTACGATAAGACCCGCATTCATTTCGATCAACGACTTAGTGCCATAGTGGGTCCCAACGGCTGCGGCAAATCAAACGTTCTCGATGCCATCAGATGGATACTGGGCGAGCAGAACCCGAGGCAGCTGAGAGCGAATATTATGGAAGAAGTGATATCAAACGGGAGCGAGTTCATGAAACCTCTCGGAATGGCTGAAGTAGCTCTCGTAATGGATAGGGTCCCGAGCTACAACTTCGAGGAAGTCGAGATCAAACGCAGGGTTTTTCGATCAGGCGAGACCGAATACCTTCTGAACGGGGTGCAATGCAGACTCAAAGACATCACGGACGTATTCATCGATACCGGGTCGGGCGCCAGGGCCTACTCGGTCATCGGGCAGGGCAGAGTGGAGCAGATGATCACTGCAAAGCCCGAAGATAAAAGGACTCTCATCGAAGAAGTGGCGGGGATCAGGAGGTACAAGATTAGGCGGCGGGAAACAGAGACGCGTATCAAGACGACAAAGGAAAACCTGAGCCGTGTGAAGGACATGTCAAACGAATTAAAGCGCCAGATGGATACCCTCAGCCTCCAGGCCAAGCACGCTGAAGAGTTCAGGGAAATATCCGAAGAGGCGAGAAGGCTCGAAGTTAGACTACTGAGGGCGAAGCTTGATAGGCTTGAGAAGAAAATGAACACAGCGCTCGAGGAAAAAGCATCAATAGAGCAATCAATCGCAAAATCCGAAAAAGAGATGATCCAGATAGTCAACCTCCTCAAGAAATCGAATAACCAGTCGTTCATTGCCGACGATAAGATAAGAGAGCTTGAAAACGAAATCTACAAGACCAAAACCGAACTCCAATCACGAATATCCTCGCAGGAGCTAATCAAAACGGAGATATCGAGCATAGAGAGATTCATAGAAAAAATAGAAAGCGAATCGGTTCTACTCACGGGTGAAAGTAAGAACCTCGCGGCGCAGACGGAGATTAAAAGTAGGGTTCTCGGGGAAGTAAAATCCGAGTTGCAGAAAGATATGGCAGAAATAGAAGAGAAAGAAAGCGGAATGTCTTTAATAAAAGCCGGCTCCGCGGAAATCCACGCCGAGCACCGGGAGATCAGAGCCTCCCTGTTTAAAGCCCTCGACGAATATAGCTCGATCAAAGGGGCGGCGTTGGGGTACGAGAACGAACTAAAAGAGCTCTATTCGAAAAAAGAGATAATAGAGAAAGAGCTTCTCGAAATAGAACTCGAACGCAAAGGCACCGCGGAGGAAATCACGAGGCTAGAGCGTATACTGACCGAGAACGAATCGAATAAGCATAACATCACAGACTCCAAAGACAGCCTGAACTCGTCCCTTTCGTCCATCAATGAAATACTATACGTGAAACGTGGCGAAAACGAAGTACTGATGGAGCGTTTCAAGGAAAATACGTCAATGCTTACCGCGCTTCAGCAGATCGAGGCAAATTACGAATGGCTCCCTGAGGGAATTAGGAACTTCATACTCGAACACAAAGGTAAGGGCGTTCTGGGGACAATATCGGATTTTATCGCGGTCCCGGAAGGATTCGAAAGGGCAGTGGAGGCAGCGCTCGGCGATAAGATCAAATGGATACTCGTTGAGGAAAATACCCAGGCGCTCAAAGCCATAGATTCTCTGAGAGAGCGCTCCCTGGGCAGGGGAACGTTCGTTTCGGCGAGGAGAGACGAAGCACTGGCGATGTCAAATGGAAACGCTTTCAACGCGAGGCCGCTTTCGGACATAGTAACACTCGATAATAAACTTGGCATAATAGAAAGCATGCTCAAGAGCACATATATGGTTTCTACAATAAATGAGGCGTTGAGGCTTCGCTCGGGTGCGGGCGAAGGAGCGTCGTTCGTTACAGCAGAAGGCGACTGCTTGCATGCGGATGGAGCAATATCCGGTGGCACGGCCCAGCCCGGCGTGCTCGAAAGGAAGAGGGAAATCGAGAACCTCAAAATTGTTATCGCGGACCTTCAGAATAAAACAGACGAATTGACTCTTGAAATACAAACCGGTGAGTTTGAAATAGGGAAACTCAATTCGGCAATCAAGAAGTACGAAAGCGAACTGATCGAGATCGAAATCAGCGATGCGGAGACCAGGAAAGATATACTCAATTTAAGAAACAACCTTGAGAAATTAGACAGACGCATCGAGCTCATCGACCAGAGCCTCAGGAAAACGGATGCCGAGACCGGCAAAAAACTTATAATTATAGAGGAAACGAGGACGAAGATCACAAGGCTCGATTCCGAGAAATCGGTCCTTGAGCAAAGATTCGGAGAAATCGAGACAAAAATCAAGAATGCCGAAGGACAAGAGCGTTCGGTCGAAAGGGAAATCGCCGAAAAGAAAGTCAGGTGCGCTTCCCTGATCGAAAAGGAAAAAAGCCTGCTCGAGGATTTAACCGAACTTGAAAATAGGATAAGGGACATAGATAACCGCATCCTGGCCGAATCCAGGAACATAGAGGAAAAGAAGCAGGAA
Organism: Thermodesulfobacteriota bacterium; assembly: GCA_044451425.1. GTDB lineage: Bacteria > Desulfobacterota_D > UBA1144 > Nemesobacterales > UBA2774 > 2-12-FULL-53-21. Next base: position 24,343 of record JBIOKC010000006.1, on the reverse strand, counting down.
AAGATGAGCTTCATTGAAAAAGACAGATACACGGTAGAAGAGATAAACGGTATCAATGAGATTCTCGCGGGGAATGAAGACAAGCTGTCAGCTATGAAAATCGAGAGGAGCGCGCTTCTTCAGGAAATCGCCGAGACTAACGAGAAGAGGGAAAGCCTGAATACCCTGTTAGCCGAGCTGAGACTCAAAAACAACTCCCTCGAACTCGACCTAAACAGCCTCCAGATCGAGACTGAGAACATTAATGGAATTATGGAGCGGAGCAACCTGTTGGATATCGGATTGAGCGCGCCAGACGCCGACTCGACCGCCGAACAGGATTTAAGCAGCATAAATCTCCCTGAAGAAGAATCCAGGTTAAGGAGATTTCAGGCGCAGATCGAAAAATTCGGGCCAGTAAACCTCCTCGCTCCCCAGGAGTACAGCAAGCTCGATGAAAGATATACATTCCTCATTGAACAGATGGATGACCTAACACAGGCCATAAATTCACTCGGTAAAGCCATAAGCAAGATCGACAAGGAATCCGAAAAAAGATTCGGCGAAACCTTTGAACTTATGGATACAAAATTCCAGGAGATATTCAGCCGGCTCTTCAGGGGCGGGGAAGGGAAGCTGGTGCTAACTGAGCCTGATAGCATGCTTGAGTCCGGAGTGGAGGTAATGGTCCGTCCTCGCGGTAAAAAATTCCAGGCTATAACCCTGCTTTCAGGCGGCGAGAAAGCGCTCTCGGCAATCGCTCTCATAATAGCCGCCTGCCTGATAAAACCTGCGCCGTTCCTTCTTTTTGACGAGATAGACGCCCCGCTGGATGACAGAAACACTTCCTATTTCATTGAGCTGATCAAAGAAATAGATAGCAATTCTCAGGTGATCTTGATAACTCACAACAAAAAAACCATGCAGGAAGTAAGCTCACTGATCGGTATAACATCCAACAAATCAGGCACTTCAACGGTTGTTTCGGTAGACCTGAACTGAGCCTAGCCTTACCGGGCACAATTATAAGAAATTTCCGGCTTCAGAACCAATATCCCATCATTGGGCGTATATATAGCAAAATTTGTGATGCCGGGGTTTTACACTTATACTTTTAAGGTTCCTACATTCGGAGGATTATTAGAAGATGATTTCTTACATAATGAAGAAAATTGTCGGCTCTCAGAACGACCGGGAGATCAAAAGGCTCGGTGCGATAGTCGATGGTGCAAACGAGTACGAGAGCGAGTTCCTAGCTCTTCCCAACATTTCGTTTGCCGAGAAAACCGAGGGGTTCAGGGAAAGGATAAAAAACAGTCTCAACGGAAACGGTGATGCGGAAGAGGATGGACATTTCAAAAATCTGGAGGACGTTGTCCTCGAAATCCTCCCCGAAGCCTTCGCTCTCGTAAGGGAGGCTTCCCGCAGAACGCTCGGAATGCGTCCTTTCGATGTGCAGCTCATAGGAGGTATCGTTCTCCATCAGGGCAGGATCACGGAAATGAAAACGGGCGAAGGAAAGACGCTCGTAGCTGCATTACCCCTTTACCTCAATGGGATCACCGGTTACGGGGCGCACCTCGTAACGGTAAACGATTACCTGGCAAGGCGCGACGCGACTTGGATGGGGCCCATTTACAAGCTTCTCGGGTTGAATATCGGGGTCATAAATCACGAAATCTCATATCTTGTGGAATGGGAGGACCTGGCGAGGGCGCAAAATGCCATAGTTAATAATCTAAGCGTATGGCCGAACGAATATACGGATATGGAAATACCGCCCGAAAAAAACCTCGACGTACAAGCCGCTTTTAAGACCAAGCTTGTCGAGTGTCCTAGGAAAGAGGCATACAGGGCGCACGTAACCTACGGCACGAATAACGAGTTCGGTTTCGATTATCTCCGGGACAACATGAAGTTTTCTCTCAACGACTACGTTCAGAGGGAGCACAATTTCGCAATCGTCGACGAGGTGGACAGTATTCTTATCGACGAAGCGAGAACCCCGCTCATAATATCGGGACCTTCCGAAGATTCGACTCAGCTTTATTATGATATAAATAACGTTGTCAAAAAGCTTCAGAAGGAAGTCGACTTTACGCTCGACGAAAAAACCAGGCAGGTTACCCCTACGGAAGAAGGATCCAATAAGGTCGAAAAGTCTCTTGGAGTAAGCAACGTCTACGACCCTGCAAACCTCGAGCTTCTCCATCACGTCATACAGGGACTCCGCGCCCATAACCTCTTCCACAGAGACGTCGATTATATGGTTATGGACGGCAAGGTCATAATAGTGGACGAGTTTACCGGAAGACTCATGCCCGGCAGACGCTGGAGCGACGGTCTCCACCAGGCAATCGAGGCGAAAGAGGGCGTCGAAATAGAGAACGAGAACCAGACCCTCGCCACGATTACAATTCAGAACTACTTCAGAATGTACAGGAAGCTCGCGGGGATGACAGGTACCGCAGACACCGAGGCTTTCGAGTTTAAAAATATCTACAATCTCGATGTAAACGTGATACCGACGAATAAACCCATGATACGGAACGACAGAAACGACTCGATTTATAAATCTGAAAAAGAGAAATTCAACGCCGTAGCCGAGGAGATAAAAGAGCTCAACTCGAAGGGACGTCCCGTACTGGTCGGCACGACATCCATCGAGAAGTCGGAGAGGCTCTCCGGCATCCTCCAGAAGCTCCGTGTCCACCACCAGGTGCTTAATGCAAAGCACCATGAAAACGAGGCTGAAATCGTAGCTCAAGCCGGAAGGATCGGCTCCGTTACTATCGCGACGAATATGGCGGGTCGAGGGACGGACATCATTCTCGGTGGAAATAACGAATACCTGGCGCGTGATATACTCAAAAAAAAATTTAGGGTCGAGCCTCATGACACCCTTCCGGAGCAGTTCGAGGAGTCGATGCTAGAAGCCAAAACCGTTTGCGAAGACGAGAAAAAGAGGGTGCTTGAGCTGGGGGGTCTCCATATAATCGGTACGGAAAGGCATGAATCCAGAAGGATCGACAACCAGCTTAGGGGAAGAGCGGGAAGGCAGGGCGACCCGGGCTCATCTAGGTTCTACGTCTCTCTGGAAGACGACCTCATGAGGATATTCGCATCCGAGACAATCACCAAAATTATGGACAGGCTCGGCTGGGAAGAGGGAGAGCCCATAGAGCATAAGATGATTACACGCTCGATTGAGAACGCCCAAAAAAAGGTCGAGGGCAGGAACTTCGACATAAGAAAGCACCTCCTCGATTATGACGACGTGCTCAACAAACAGAGAGAGGTCATATACAAAAAGAGGAAGGAGTTCCTTGCCGGGGGAGACAACCTTAAAGATAACCTCTACGACATGGCTGACGAGATTACCGAAGACCTTGTAGCGGAGATGCTCCCCGACAAGGCGAAATCAGGCGAGATAGACCTGAGCGATTTAAAAGAAGCCATTCACGGATCGTTCAATATACAGATAGATTTCGGAGAGATGGGGAATAACGGAATTAGAAGCGAAGCCTTAACCGAGTATATACGGAAGAAAGTGCATGAGTTTTATGAGTCCAAGGAGAGTGACATAGGACCTGAAACCATGAGGCAGATCGAGAGATATATCATGCTTCAGACTCTCGATTTCCTATGGAAAGACCACCTGCTGAACATGGACCACCTGCGCGAGGGAATCGGACTCAGGGGATATGCGCAACTGGACCCTCTCAACGAATACAAACGCGAAGGATTCGATATGTTTGCATCTCTTATGAACCGTCTTGCATTTGACGTATGTGAAAAGCTCTTCAGGGTCCAGCCTGTAAGTGAAACGGATATGGAGAGACTCGAAAAGAGAAGAAGAACCGAACAGCAGCGCATGATCTTAAGCAGGGGTGAAGAAGACGAGAGCAAGAAACCGGTCAAGAGACATGACAAAAAGGTGGGAAGGAACGATCCGTGCCCCTGCGGAAGCGGCAAGAAGTATAAGAGATGTTGCGGAAGCGCATAGGGAACCCCGGTTGGAACTTTCTGAATTCACAGGCAAGATACGAAGCCTGGAAACGAACATAGGCAGCGTACTAAAGGGCAAACCCGAGATTGTCAAAACGGCTATCGCGGCCCTTCTGTCTAGGTCGCACATGCTTATCGAGGACGTCCCTGGGGTGGGAAAAACCTCCCTTGCCCACGCACTCGCAAGGTCGACCGACCTTTCCTTCAGGAGAATCCAGTTCACAAGCGACCTGCTGCCCTCCGACATTCTCGGCGTGTCGGTTCTAGAGCAAGCGTCAGGGGATTTCAAGTTCAAGCCCGGCCCAATATTTGCAAACATAGTCCTTGCTGATGAGATAAACAGAGCCACGCCCAAGACACAAAGCGCCCTGCTTGAAGCGATGAACGAGGCCAAGGCCACGATCGACGGTACAGCCTACGACATTCCGAAGCCGTTTATGGTAATCGCGACTCAAAACCCGTTCGAATATAAAGGCACATTCCCTCTCCCGGAAAACCAGCTGGACAGATTCGCTCTCAGGATCAGCATTGGCTATCCCGACAGGGAAAGCGAAAAGCAGATATTGTCCGAAACGAAGCCGGTTAATTCATGGGACAGCATCAAAGCCGTTATATCAATGGAAGAGGTTATACTGATTCAGGAAATGTCCGAGAGGGTAAGGGTAGACGAATCGATAATCGATTACATCCTCGCGATAATAAGCGAAACCAGGGATCCCAGGATGTTCGAACTCGGCGTGAGCCCGAGGGGAGCGATTGCACTTAAAAACACCGCGCAAGCCCGCGCTCTCGTAGACGGCAGGAATTACTGCATCCCCGAAGACGTAAAGGAAATGGCGGTCCCCGTACTCGCTCACAGGGTCATACTGAGGAATGAACGATTTATAGGACAGGGAGGCGAAGAAGAAGCCTTAAGGGAAGTGCTGGGAAATATCAGGGTCCCTGTTTAAAGCGGTATCATGGCAAAGAGCATGGTAAACTATTAAGATGTTGCGGCACTCAATAGAACAGCAACGGAGGAAAAAATGAATCCTAACCGAAAAATCTACTTCTATCAGGGGAAGGCGCCTGCATATATTTTACCCCTTATTCTACTTTTGGGAATCTTGGTATTCGCAGTACTCGCTGTATTCGGGTTGTTTCTGGGGATAGCGGTAGGGGTCATGCTTATAATATTCGGTATATTGAGGCTCTTCTCCTCGAATAACAAAAAGAAGGTGACTACTGTCGACGAGGACGGCAGAAACACTATTATCCTCAACAAAGAGGATTACGAGGTCATAGAAAAGGAAAAGAAGTAAAGAGAGAGATTTTAAGAGAGGCCGTCGATTTCCAATGCCAGGTTAAAGTCCTTCTCCGTCAGGCCGCCTTTACTGTGTGTCGATAGTGTCAAAGTTACATTTTTATATTGAATCAGAATATCTGGATGGTGGTCGGCTTTCTCGGCGAGAATGGCAACCTTATTTACGAAACCGACCGATTCGATAAAGTTCTTATTACTATAAACCTTGACGATCTCATTCCCCATCCTCTCCCAGCCATTGAGGCCCTTGAGCTTTTCATCTATTTCGGCTTCGGATAAGAGCGCCATGTTGCTTCGTCTCCGTTTCCATAAGTTTAAGGGGGACGGATGGATAGTCAAAAAATTTTTATTTAAACTTAACGAATGCCAAGAGTTTTTATTGGAATCGGATCAAATCTGGGCGACAGAATAAACAACTGTAAAAAAGCGCTTAGTGAAATCCGGGGCTTTTCGGAAATCGTCAGAGTGTCCTCGGTCTATGAGACCGAGCCCGTAGGGAACGAGGACCAGCCCGAATTTATAAACTGCGCCGCCGAGATTGAAACCGTCCTCACTCCGCGGGAACTCATGGAGCGCCTTCACTCGGTAGAAGACAAGCTCGAAAGGACGCGCGGGGAAAGATGGGGGCCAAGAACGATCGACCTCGATATCATCTTCTACGATGACCTGATAATCGACACGGACGAGCTGACAATCCCACACGTGAGCGTTCATACGAGACGGTTCGTGCTTGAGCCGATTTGCGAGCTCGATCCGCAGCTCGTCCATCCGGGATTCGGAGTACACGTTTACGAACTGCTTAACGACCTTGAGGATGCGAAACAAGTTGTAAAAACAGGAGAACCGTCCACATTATTTTCACAGTAATCAACAATCCGTCAACAGACCCGCAACAGGAACTCAAGAATATTTTCAACAGGGATTCAAATCGTGGCTTGAAAGAATATTATAGAGATAGCAGAGGGTTAAACCGATTTTTTATTCAGAAAATGTGCTTATTGTGGATAATTGAATTTAAAAGACCCTATGAGTTATCCACAGCCTTTGCGCTCATAATATCTCTGAAAAATTCTTTGCAGACTCAAGCGTATTCCATAGCAGCATCGAAATCGTCATCGGGCCTACACCGCCCGGTACGGGCGTGATGTAGGAAGCTTTTTTGCTGACCCCTTCGAAATCCACGTCCCCTGTGAGTTTGCCGTCCTTGTTGCGGTTAATACCGACGTCGATCACCACTACCCCTTCCTTCACCATATCCGCTGTAATAAAATCGGCGCGACCGATCGCTGCGACGAGGATATCAGCCCTCTTCGTCACCTCGGCCAAGGGCTTCGTGCGTGAATGGCAGATTGTCACCGTCGCATGGCGGTGGAGCAACAGCATGGAAACGGGTTTGCCGACAATATTGCTCCTCCCCACTACCACAGCCTCCTTACCCTCGATGCCGATCTTATAGAAATCAAGCACCTTTATAATGCCGTGTGGAGTACACGAAATAAACCTCGGATGCCCCTCCACGAGGAGGCCGACATTATAGGGGTGGAATCCGTCGACATCTTTAAGCGGAGAGACGGCTCTCAGTATCTTCGTCTCGCTGATATGCGGAGGGAGGGGAAGCTGGACCAGAATCCCGTGGATATTTATATCTTCATTTAGTTTATCGACGAGCGAAAGCAGCTCGTCCTCAGTCGTTTCTTCAGGAAGCTTGTGCTCTTCGGAATACATTCCGGCATCCGAGGAGGCTTTTCGTTTGTTTCTGACATAAATCTCGGACGCCGGGTTATCGCCCACGAGAACCGCAGCGAGGCCAGCCGTAACGCCTCTTTCTCTCCTGAGCCTTTCCACTCCCTCCGCAACTTCGTTCCTTATGTGCTTCGAAACCAGCTTTCCGTCTATTAATTCCGCCATTGAATACTCCTCTTCGTCATTCGAATTTCCAGAAATGGTTTAACGGACCGTGTCCTTTACCGATTTTAAAAGAATGCATTATAGCGCAAGTTACGTAGTCCTTCGCTTCCGTCACTGCATCGAGAGGGGTAAACCCGGCTGCGAGCGCAGCGCATACGGCCGCCGAATAAGTACAGCCGGTGCCGTGTGTGTTTCGCGTCTCTATTCTGGGAGCTTTGAGCTCATAGTGGCTCCTCCCGTCATAAAAAACATCTACGGCATCCGCCGACTTCTCAAGATGACCGCCCTTGACGAGCACATATTCCGGCCCCATAGATTTTATGACCTCGGCCGCCTGTTTCATTTCCGATATCGATGTAATGTTTAACCCCGCTATCTCTTCAGCCTCGGGAATATTGGGAGTGACGATTAGAGCCACACCAAAAAGCTCGCTTACCATTAAATCCCGAGCGCCGGCATCAAGCAACGTGTCCCCGCTTTTGGATATCATAACGGGGTCGACTACCAGTTTTTCTACCCCATATTCCCTTAATTTCTTCGATACCGCAGAAACAATTCCCTTATTCGACAGCATTCCTGTCTTTACCGCGTCGGCCCCGATATCACCCAGGACCGCGTCTATCTGAAGCTCGACGAAATCACTCGGCATATCGCTGATACCCAGCAAAGACTCGGTATTCTGAGCTGTTACCGACGTGATTACCGACATTCCGAATACCCTGAAAGCAGTAAAGGTTTTGAGATCGGCTTGTATCCCCGCGCCTCCCCCTGAATCGGAACCCGCTATTGTAAGAGCTCTTGGAACCTTACGAATCACGCCGCATTATTCTACAAAGATTTTAAATCCTTTACAAACGGTCCCACCCCTCACCCTAGACTAAACAAAAAATAAATGTAATATATTCACTGCGAAAATAACCAGAGGAGAAATCGGAGTTATGGAAGAGATTGCAGAAAAAGACGAAGTTCTGTTCCCAGAACTGTTCACGGTCGATAAAGAGGGCAGGGTCAGGCTGATAGCGGGCTACTCTAAGGAATCGAATAACTGGACCTTCCCGAAGTACCTCGCAGACCCGGTTAGCTTTTCGGACGACGTGGAAGAGAAGATGTTAAGCCCAACCGGAGAGTTGCATTCCTTCACTATAGTAAGAAGGAGCATGCCGGAATTCCCCGTACCATATGCGCTCGCTCTCGTAGATTTTCCCGAGGGAGTAAGGGTCATGGCCCAAGTCGAAACCGACGACCCGGCCGGGCTCAAGATCGGTCAAAAGATGGGCGTTACGGTAGGTACAGTCAAAAAATCAAAGGACGGAAAGGATGTAAAATCGTATAAGTTCTATCCTGTTAATAAATAAAGACGCCTGCATGTGAACGGAAGCCCCTCGCTTTTTGAGATGAATATCGCCCCGGCCTGTGATAACCCGGGGTCTCCTCGTGATTAAACCCCCCCGTCTCACCGTGGCCCTAAATTTAAATATTTACTTTTTCCCCTTTATCATTTATTCTGGAACTAGTCTCGTAAGAGCGTTTCACTTGATGAAAAGACCTCTTCTGACGCTGTTATATATATCGGGATTATTGTTCATCCTGCCGGTATCCGTTTTTTCCGCAAGTACAACCGATCCATATTCCGGCGACGGCAAGTCCTCGGAATTATCGATACAAAAAAGCAAAATTCTGTCTGTGGACGTCACAAATTCCAAACTGGGGCTGATTTTGCTCGGGACACTCTCAAGCGGCAAGGAATCGAAAGCGATGATAAAAAATCCTGTAACTGGGGAGCTCGGAGCTTACGTTCCGGGAGACTCCCTCGACCTGGTCCACTCGGAGTCGGTGAAGGTAGTAGAGATTTCTAACTGTGCCGTTCTCCTGGAAAGGTCGGGGAGCTACGAGACCATAGAATGTCAGAATAAAACACCTACAGTTGTATTCAACAGCCCGTCCGTTCTGGCAAGATACAAGGTAATATTTCCGGGCGATATAAGCAAGAAGTTCGTCTTTTCCAAGAACTTCAATTCAGATTACGATAAGGATATCCTGACCGTAAGCGAAAAACACGGCGTGGATCCTTATCTCGTGAAAGCCGTGATAAAAGCCGAATCGGACTTCGACCCGAACGCTGTCTCTTCTAAAAACGCGCAGGGAATGATGCAGCTCATACCCGAGACCGTAAACGATTATGGTGTCAGCAATCCATTCGACGCGAATGAGAACATCGAGGGAGGTGTGCATTACCTGAAAGACCTTCTCAACTATTTCGGCGGCGACATGAAGCTCTCTCTTGCCGCCTATAATGCCGGGAAGGGATCCGTTATCAAGCACGGCTTCACAATCCCGCCCTATCCCGAGACGACTGATTATATAGCCAAGGTCCTGGGGTACTATCAGCTGTTAAAAACGAAGAGCTACGCCCTGAAGAAGTGAATTACCTGCACCGCCGTACTCCGGTTCAGCGCGCGCGTCCTCGCACCCTCGTCAATCCTGATAAGAAGTAACTATATCCTTTGTGCTATCCTCTAAATACGCCCACGATAATATTTCTCCCGGCGCTTTTATACGTCTCGTTTGACAAGGCTCCGATATCTAACTAGAATAACAAATTCACTAAATAAGTCTGAGGGCCCATAGCTCAGTTGGTTAGAGCGGCGGACTCATAATCCGTTGGTCCCTGGTTCGAGTCCGGGTGGGCCCATAATTTGATGAGGCAGCTGTTTATTAAATGGGCAGGGAACTCGAGATAAATTACAGACCAGTAAAGCCGATAACGGTTTACGAATTTCAAACTAGCTTTATTAAAACCCCTCTTTCCGAATACAACTCATTAAAAAAAGGAGAAAAAAATGAGAGACCAGATTTTGGTTCTCGATGAGCTCCAGAGAATAGATATGGAGCTGAGTCAGTTAGAAAAAAACCTTGAAGAGTACCCAAAAAAAATCTTTGATTACGAAAAAGAACTTGAAGCCTCAAAACAAAGCCTCACAGTTTCCAGTAACGAAAAGACTGAGATATTAGAGAGTAAGTCCCGGAAAGAACAGGAAATTGCCTATAACGAGGAAATGATTAAAAAGGCCGAGCAAAAACTTTTCGAGATCAAGACCCACAAGGAATACGAAGCACTTCAAAAAGAAATAACCGAAACTAAAAGGAAGAATTCCGAGCTGGAAGAAAGATTGCTTGAAGAGATGGAGATACTAGATGGCCTCGAAATCCGGATTAAGCAAGAGCAAGAGGAGCTTACAAACAAGGAAAGCGAGTACGGAGAGCAAATCACAATCATTAAAGCAAAGATAGAGGAATTAAACAAACTTTATAAGCCGAAAAAAGAAGAAAAGGAAATAATAATATCCAATCTCGATACCGAGATACTGCCCATATACGAACGCATCAAGAAAAGAAACGGACGAGTGCTTGCCTTGGCAAGAAACGAGGTTTGTATGGGATGCAACATGAACATACCTCCACAGCTATTTAACGAAGTGCTGACGCTTTCGAGATTGATACAGTGCCCGAACTGCCAGAAAATCCTTTACCTTGAAGAAGAGATCAAGAGTGAAGCTAAGACAGGATGACCTGCCTTTTAATAAATCCGCCAAGGGCGGCCTCTTTATCCACATCGACGGAGCCGCAAGGGGGAACCCCGGGGAATCAGGCGTCGGAGTACTGATACAAGAGGAGGGCGGCAGGACCCGGGAGATCAAAAAATATCTCGGCATCAAAACCAATAACCAGGCCGAATACACCGCCCTCATCATAGCGCTCGAGTCGATCAAGGATCACGAAAGACACGAGATCCGTATCTTTACCGATTCCCTTCTGCTCGCAAACCAGATGAACGGGATCTGGAAAGTCCGACACCCCCAGATCAAAGAGCTCCACACAAAGGCGAAAAAGTTAATCGAAGGGTTCAGGCGGGTTATAATCAGCCACGTCCCCAGAGAAGAGAACTTTGAAGCCGACAGGCTTGCTAATATCGCCATTGATGAATATCTTTATCGAAGAAGCAAGTGAGCCGGGCAATCGCTGGTCTCCGCGGTAAATGCTGAGACTGGAGGAAAGTCCGAACTCCGCAGGGCAGAGCGCTGGGTAACGCCCAGGTGTCGTGAGGCAACGGAAAGTGCCGCAGAGAACAAACCGCCTACGCTTTCCCGCGAAGGAAAGCCGGTAAGGGTGAAAAGGCAGTGTAAGAGACTACCGCGCCTGCTGGCGACAGCGGGCGGCATGGTAAACCCCGCTCGGAGAAAGACAGAATAGGGAAGCGCTTTTCCTAAAGAAATAAAGGGTGGCCCGTCCGAAGCTTCCGGGTATGTTGCAAGAGGCATTCAGCAATGGATGTCCCAGATGAATGATTGTCCAAGACAGAATTCGGCTTACAGGCTCGCTTGCTTCTAACTTATTTTTACAACAATAAATTCCTTCTTCCCGATCCTGAGACGGAGGGGTCCTTTATTGGGCATCGCGGCATTCGTATCCGCAAATTTTACTCCGTCGATACTGACGCCCCCCTGAGTAATCAGCCTCTTGGCTTCATTCCTGCTCTTAAGCTTTTCTGACGACTCGACAACCAGATCGAGGATCGTCTTCTCTTTACCCCATCCGATGACGACTTCCCTTGCGTCTTCGGGAAACTCGCGCTGTGAAAACTTTGTCGCGAAATCCTCGGCGGCGGCGGCGGCGTTAACCGTACCATTAAACCATTCCGTGATCTCGTAAGCGAGAGCCTTCTTAGCGTCCATCGGATGCTCTTTTTTAAGAGCTTCTATCTCTTTCTCGGACTTATCGGTCAAAAGCTCGTAATACCGCCACATAAGGTCATCCGGTATCGACATTATCTTTCCGTACATATCGACGGGCGGGTCTTCGACTGCGATGTAATTGTTGAGCGATTTCGACATCTTCCTCACACCGTCGAGCCCTTCCAGAATCGGCAGGAGTATCGCGACCTGGGGCTCCTGTACGTAGCGCTTCTGAATGCTCCGCCCTAGGAGTATGTTGAATTTTTGGTCAGTCCCACCGAACTCGACATCAGACAGCATATTGACTGAATCGTACGCCTGAATGAGCGGATACATGAACTCATTTATAGTGATCGAATCCCCTGACTTATACCGCTTGCTGAAATCGTCCCTCTCCAGCATATGGGCAACCGTCTCAAGAGAGGAGAGCCTGAGCATATCCTCGCCGCTCATTTTACCGAGCCATGCTGAATTGAACACTACTTCCGTCTTTTCCCTGTCGAGTATCCTGAAGACCTGTCTTTCATAGGTTCGGGCGTTTTCCTCGACTTCCTTTTTTGTGAGCGGCGGCCTTGTCTCGGACCTCCCGGAAGGATCTCCGATCATCGCGGTGAAGTCGCCGATAAGGAATAAGATAGTGTGCCCGAGATCCTGAAGCTGCCTTAGCTTCCTTAACAGAACGCAGTGTCCTAGGTGAAGATCAGGGGCAGTCGGGTCAAAACCCGCCTTTATTCTGAGCGGACTGTCTTCTTCTTTCGATCTTTTAAGCTTGGACAAAAACTCCTCTTCGGAGATTATCTCCTCCGTTCCTCTCCTGATTATCCGAAGCTGATCCCCGGGCTCTATGAATCCCAATCTAATATCTCCCCTTTGTATGAAATAACCAAGCCGATTAAACCGCTCAAAAATATAGAATATCACGATAGTTAGTCAATGGTGAGTTTCTCCCTAGTTTATTAAACGCAATTGCCCGACTACCCATAATTCAAACTTTAGATACAATAATGGCGCATGATAACCGAAATCCAGGGCAGGAAACTCAAGCTTCTCATATCCGCGTCTGATATAGAAAGGCGAGTCAGAGAGCTCGGAAAACAGATCACGAATGAGTATTCGCAGCTAAACCCTGTGCTGATAGGAACTTTGAAGGGAGGGTTCATATTCCTTGCCGACCTCGTAAGGCAGATCGATTTTAACGTCGAAATCGATTTTATCAGAGCATCGAGCTACAAAGAGGGTATGGAGCCGGGAGATATAGAGCTCGTGACGGACTTAATAACTCCGCTTGAAGGCAGGCATGCCATTTTGGTAGAGGATATGCTCGACACGGGCATTACGCTCAACTTTCTAAAATCGGTGATTCTTTCCAAACGACCGGCCTCGCTCAAAATATGCGCTCTCATAGACAAGAAAGAGAGGAGGCAGATCAATATCCGCGCCGATTACGTTGGTTTTGATATCAAAGAGGGTTTTATAGTCGGGTACGGAACCGACTGCGGGGAGATGGGTAGAAACCTGCCCGCTATTTACGTCCTGGACTAACCGTTTGCACCCGATAATACGTACAGCTGGCAAATTCATTTAGTAACAAATCGCGTCAAACCTGTTAAAATTAATTTAGCAAAACCTTTCGGAGACCGACATGAGCCTCAGGGAAAAAATACCGCAGGATTTGAAAGACGCGCTAAGGAGCAAAAACAGCCTCGAACTTAATGTGCTCAGGATGCTGCAGTCATCCATAAGGAACAAGGAGATAGAGAAGAGCAAGAAAGAGCTCACCGACAAGGAGGTGATCGAAGTCGTAGGGAGTGAGATAAAGAAGAGGAAAGAAGCCGCAGCCGAATTCGAAAAAGTTAAGAGGCAGGACGCCGCGAACAAAGAGAAAGCGGAGATAGGAATCCTTATGAAGTATATGCCTCTTCAAATGAGTGAAGACGAAATCAGGGCGGAAGTGAAGAAAGCTGTGATTGACTCGGGCTCGAGCGGAACAAAGGACCTCGGGAAGGTTATGAAAATCATAATACCCGCGGTAAAGGGGAAGGCCGACGGGTCTATCGTGAGTAAGATAGTCAGGGAAGAATTAGAGAAACTCGAACAGAATTAATTTATCTCCAATCCGAATCCAGGCAGTGGTTTCACAATAATCATAAGCTGTTATACAGGTGAAAGCAAACCTTTTCAAAAATGGCGCAGAGGAAAGAGGAGTATAAAATGGCGGATACGGCAGAAGTAGTAAAATCGGGCGCGGAGGGAATCGTATGGAACCTTTCCGACCTTTATTCGGGTCTGGACGACGCCCGGATAGAACGAGATATAATGGACACATTAAAGAATTCGGCGTTGTTCGAGAAACAATACAGAGGGAAAATAAATTCGAAGAATATCAGTACCCCTACCCTGCTTAAGGCTGTCCGGGAGATCGAATCTATTAGCGAGACCATAGGGAAGCTGCTTTCGTTCGCGTATCTGGTATTTGCCGCCGACACGGGAAAGCCGGAGCACGGAGCTTTCTTACAAAAAATGCAGGAGAAAGCAACGGATGCAAGAAAATACCTGATGTTCTTCGAGATAGAGTGGGTGGCTTTAGGAAACGCAAAAGTTAAGAAACTGCTAGGCGACAAGAGACTCGCCGATTACCGCCACTTCTTAGAGCAGGAAAGGCGGTATAAGCCTCATAAGCTGAGCGAACCCGAGGAAAAGATAATGGACGAGAAGGCCAATACGGGTTCGAGAGCTTTTAAGCGCCTCTTTGACGAAGTGCTCAACAACATACACTTTCAGGTTAAAATCGACGGGAAAGTGAAATCGTTAAGTGAAACCGAGACCCTGGCGCTCCTGTACGACCTTGACCGCAGGAAACGGAGGGCTGCAGCAGGAGGTCTGACCAAAGGTCTCATCGATAATTCACACGTGCTGACCTTTATCTTCAATACGCTAGTCCAGGACCACACAGTCAACGACAGGCTCCGATCTTTCGCATACCCGATGGAGTCCCGGCACCTGGACAACGAGATTGACGGAGAGACCGTACAGGCGCTTATATCCTCCTGCGAGAAAAACTATGGAATGGTCGATACATACTACAACCTGAAAAAGAAACTCCTGGGGCTGAGGAAGTTTTATGATTACGACAGGTATGCCCCGATTTTCTCCGAATCAAAAACTATAAAATATAGAGACGGGAAAGAGATTATCCTTTCATCCTTTGAAAAATTCTCGCCGAAAATGGCCGGTATAGCGCAAAAGTTCTTCGACAAAAACTGGATCGACGCCGAGATAAGGGAGGGTAAGCGTGGAGGAGCCTTCAGCCACGGCACTGTGCCCAGCGCGCATCCATACATCTTCATGAACTATACAGGGAGGCTCAGGGACGTGATGACGCTCGCGCACGAGCTCGGGCACGGCGTGCATCAATACCTGTCGAGAAAGCAGGGTTATTTCCAGTCGAATACCCCGCTTACGACTGCAGAGACCGCGAGTGTATTTGCCGAGATTCTCGTATTTCACAAATTAACCGAGACCGAACACGACCCTAGGACGAAGCTCTCTCTCATCTGCAGCAAGCTTGAGGATATATTCGCGACCGTATTCCGGCAGGTGGTGCTGACGAGGTTTGAGGAAAGCCTACATTTAATGAGAAGGAAAAAGGGTGAGCTTCGGCAGGACGACATTGACAAGTTATGGATCGACGCGAATAAGCCCATGTTCGGAGACTCGGTAGATCTTACGGAGGATTACAGTCACTGGTGGATGTACATACCTCACTTCATTCACTCCCCCTTTTACTGCTATGCATATTCGTTCGGGGAACTGCTCGTACTCGCCCTCTACAATAAATACCTGAACGAAGGCAACAGATTTGTGCCCCGCTATATCGAGCTCCTGTCGTCAGGAGGCAGGGAAGCCCCGGACAAACTGCTCGCGCGGGTCGGCGTGGATATTAACAACCCTGATTTCTGGCAGGGCGGACTGAATCTTCTCAAAGAAATGGTCACGGACGCGGTAAAGCTCTCGGATAGGTTGCGTAAAGCAGGTTAAGTGAATTGGGGAGACAGAGGGAATTCCATAGAAGTATAATTAATTGCCTTCGGCCAGTACGCCGTAGAGAACATCGCTTAATTTTTGCATCTCGTAGGGCTTGGGCAGCACTCCCTTAAACCCGTATTTCTTATATTTCTCCAGTATGGGATCGCTCGAATATCCGCTCGAAACAATCGCTTTTACGCTCGGATCATAGATGAGCAGTTTCTCGATAGCCTCTTTCCCGCCCATTCCGCCGGGAACCGTCAAATCCATGATCACCGTATCGAAGGGGTTCCCCTCCACCTTCGCACTCTTATAGAGCTTCAAGGCTTCGCTTCCGTCTCTCGCATACTCCACCTCATACCCGATATGCGCGAGCATCTCGCCAGCGGCTTCCCTCACCTCAATTTTATCATCCATAATGAGTACCCTGCCCCTGCCCCTCTTTAATGAATGCTCTATTGTCGCCTCCGCACTCGCGGGGCGTCCTCTGGTCGGAAGGTAGACATAGAACCTTGTACCTATGTAAAGCTCTGATTCGACAGCAATATAACCTCCGTGGTTTTTTATAATCGAATATGAGGTTGCAAGCCCCAGGCCGTTTCCCACCTGCTTCGTCGTAAAGTAGGGATCGAATATCCTGGACAAGTACTCCCTCGGAATACCTATGCCCTCATCGGCAATCGTCGTCTTCACATATTGACCCTCATTAAGAGGTATCCCTTTTTCTCTCTTTGCATCCACGTTTTCGATTTTTATGGTGATTTTCCCTTCGTTTGTCATCGCCTGTGCGGCGTTAATCAGCATATTGCTTATCACCTGACTTATTTGCCCTTCATCTATCTCCACAGCCCAGAGCTTTTCGTCAACGACAAATTCGAAATCTATATTCGAGCCGCTCATCGTGAAGTTGGCCGTTTCCCTTATTACATTTTCAAGCGACATCATGGCCTTGTTCTCAAGAGTTCCCCCTTTGGAGAACGTCAGAAGCTGGGCCGATAACTCCTTAGCCTTATGGCACGCTCTCAGGGCTTGGAAGAGCCTCTGTTTTACCTTTTCATCCGATATATCCGGGAGCGAGCTGAGAGAAATATTTCCCATGATCGACGTGAGCAGGTTATTGAAATCGTGTGCGACCCCGCCTGCAAGCACTCCGATCGATTCCAGTTTCTGTACCTTGAGAAGTTCTTCCTCGAGTCTTTTTAATTCCGTGATATCTCTGAAAACGAGCACGACTCCTATAATTATTCCGTCCCCGTCCCGAATCGGGGAGCTGCTCGCGGAGACATACCTGCACCCCTCCCTTCCTTTGGTAATGAGCACAGTGCCACTCTCGAGCCCCACGACATTATTCGCATTTATCGCTTTGCTCACGGGGTTCTCCCTCGGCTCTCCCGTCTCGACATTGACGATATAGAATACGTCCTCTATGAATTTCCCAAGGGCTTCCGAATGAGGCCAGCCGGTGAGGCGCTCGGCTATCCGGTTTATAAGCACGACCTTCCCTTCCGTATTAGTTGCTATCACCCCGTCCCCAATCGAGCTGAGGGTGACGGCCAAACGCTCTTTTTCCTCAAACAAGGCCTGTTCGATTTTCGTTCGGCTATTAATTTCCCTCTGCCTCTCAAGCGCATATCTTATTGAACGTGTCAACTGATTGATGTCGACTTCCCCTTTAATGAGATAGTCCTGGGCTCCGAGCTGTACCGCTTTTACGGCAAGCTCCTCATCGTTCACTCCTGTAAGTACGATCACGGGAATCCCGGGAAAACGCTTATGTAACTCTGTAAACGATTCCAGCCCCTCGCTATCCGGCAGCTGCAGGTCCAGTAAGACCACATCGATATTGTTACACTCCAATACCTCTATTCCCCTTGCAAGCGTGTTGACGCATTCAATCTTGAATAAAGTGTTTGTAGCGCTGCCCAGTTTTTTTTTAACCAGCTTCGAGTAGCTTTCATTATCCTCGATCAATAGCGTTTTCACAGGGGCTAGAGACATGTATTTCTCCAAGGCTTATTTTCCATAATTGATGCCTTCCGGGAATAGTTCGCTAAATTAAAATGGATGCAAAAACTATACCACTAACAACACCGATCATAATTGATTGATATGAATAATTAATTTGCGAAGTGTGCAAAAATTGTCCGATACTCAATTGACAAAATACGTAACTTTCGTTTTCGGTGATAACAAACCTTTGTCAATTTAGGCATGATCAAACACGGAATCGAAATAAGCGTTATGACCCGGATCAAACTTGAATAATGAAAGGGAGTAATTTCGCTCGCATCTCGTAAAGAATAGGAAATCTTTCAAACCGCAATCTTCAAATAGACTTTTACTTATTAAAGCTGTTAATATCCAGGACCTTCCCTTTCCTACCCACATCTTTTTTATTCTTTTCATTGTACATCAACTCATCAGCCTGAACCAATAGCCTATCGATAGAGGATGGTACCTTATGATCAAATTTAGCTATCCCGAAGCTTAAAGATAAGTGATATGGCCTGTTGCCCCTAGAATTGTGCTTTTCCAGATTTTCATTTATACGCCGCCTGAAGACATCTTCTCCGTTTCCATCGGGGTCGGTAGTCAGAGTGACGAATTCATCCCCGCTAATCCTGGCAATAACGTCAGTATTACGGAAAGTCTGCTTCAATACCCCAGAGGCATCGATTAACGCCTGATCTCCCATACTATGTCCGTATGCATCGTTAATCTTCTTAAGCCCATCGAGATCAAAAAGGATGAGCAATATCTGTTCCTTTCTCCTTTCCGCCGCTTTGATGTGATGGTCCGCAAAAGTCAGGAATCCGCGCCTGTTATAAAGACCCGTCAGGTCCTCGGTTATCGAAAGGCTGTGCAAGCGTTCCTCAATTTTTTTCCGCTCAGTAATATCGCGAGAATTCGCAATTACCCCCAACCCCATCGAGACAGGAATACACATCTTTCCGATGGATTCGATTGTAAGCCAGTATCCTTCCTTATGCCTGACACGGAACTCAGTTGAATAAAGATGGTTTTCATGCTGCAGACCTTGCGTAAAAACATCTAAAACCCTAGCCAGGTCCTCAGGATGTATGAAATCAACAAACCTTTTGCCGAGCAAGTCCTCATCTTCGTAGCCTAGTAAACGCTTATGTGAGGGACTCACATAGTTAATCGTGCCGTCAACATCCATAACTGTTATCAAATCCAATGCATTCTCTATAAGAAGTTTGAATTTTTCTTCGGTTCGTCTTACCTCATCCTCGGCTTTCTTGCGCTCTATCGCATATCTTATCGAGCGAATGAGAAGTCTCGCATCAACCTGTCCCTTAATGAGGTAGTCTTGAGCCCCCATCTGGACAGCTTTTAAAGCCAGGGCTTCGTCGTCAGTCCCAGTCAGAACTATGATGGGGACATCCGTAACTTTGCTTATACTGAGAATCGTATCGATATTCCCGCTGTCCGGAAGGTTGAGGTCAAGGAGAATTAGATCGATATCTCCTCTGCAAGCCCTTTCATAACCTCCGGAGAACGTATCATGGTGATACACTTCCATAGGAGAGTTAGTCTCCTTTGAAAGAATCCTCTTTATTAATAGTGCATAATCCAAGTTGTCTTCGATCAGTAGTATTTTCATGTTCTCTCCGTTCAATTTACATAATATCTTTTAATAGAACCAAATTGATATTTGCTGAGTTTCCACAATTAGTTAAGTTGATGCAGAATTTGAGGCCCACAAAAGAAACGGACCGAGCCTCGTCGATCACTTCCTCCATGCAAACGGATGTCTCGGCTGTAAACAAAAGCGTATTAATTCCAGACAGGGCACCGGTGTGTTTTCCTATCGATAGCATAGTCAGCTTCCGAATATTGCATTCGATGCACATATGACCTTTGCAAAAGGAACAAATCTGCTCGGAATGAACCCTCCCTCTCAATGAGGAATTAATATAACAAGATTATTCAAAAAGCATGCCAATAAAATCTTTCCATGCCATATGCATAACTTATTGTAAAGACCGAACAATTTTTAATCATCTATCACCAATATTACCTAGATTTGTCTACGACAAGACAATATTTGCCTCTTTCTTCCATATTCGTCATTGATCGTTTTTTCTTATTTCACGGGATCCAATCGTTCATGATTCGTGGAGAAATCATGAGAAACCGACATTTCAGGTTATAGTACTAAGGTCAGGCGATATTATCTCGCATCCGGAGATTCGCAATGAACCTGCTTGTCATAGGAGCGAACAGAGGAATAGGAGCTCAGCTCGTGGAGCAAGCATTCAGGCAAGGACACAACGTCACCGTACTCGTAAGAAAGCCGGAAAAGATGGAGCCCCGCTCAGGTAATATTAAAATCGTGAAAGGCGATATAACGGATAAAGGTCCTGTAGAGTCAGCCGTTTCGGGACAGGACGCGGTTTGTATCACAATCGGCGTAGGGCCTAAATTCAAACCTGTGACCGTCTTTTCCGAGGGGACGAAAAACGTCGTGGACGCCATAAAACTACATAACGTCAAGAAATTGGTATGTGTCACCGGGATCGGAGCCGGGGACAGTAAAAACCACGGCGGTTTTCTCTATGATAAAATTATTTTCCCGATCTTTCTCAAAACGATATACAGGGACAAGAACATTCAGGAGTTGATTGTCAGGCAGTCGTTACTCGAATGGCTCATAGTCAGACCCGGGTTCTTAACAAACGGACCCGTAACAGGCGAATACAGAGTGCTGACGGATTTGACGGGTGTTACGTGCGGTAAAATCTCTCGCGGGGATGTGGCGCACTTTATACTCGCGGAGCTCGAAACTATGGAATACTTCGGACAGTCACCGCTACTGACTTATTGAATGGGAATGATCGCAACGACACAGCGTGAAACGCATTTTTAATTTGTAATGGAATATTCCCGACTACCTGTATTATAATAGTTCAGAATAGTGAACCCGAAACAAACAGGAAACTCGTATGTCCTCTATAGCGGAAACTAGACATCAGATGGTTCAGTTCGTTTTCCCCGAGCACGCGAATACGCATGGCACACTCCATGGGGGAAAGCTCATGGATTGGATAATGCTCGCGGGAAGCATAAACTCCTCACGAGTCGCAAGGGGTATAACCGTGCTGGGCTCTACCGACAGCATAGATTTCTTAAATCCTGTAAAAGTAGGGGAGATAGTTACGCTTGAAAGCGCGATCGAATACATAGGATCGAGCTCCATGGAAGTCGGAGTCACGGTCAACTCGGAAAACCCTGAAACCGGGGAGAAAAGGCTCACGACCGTTTCCCACATGGCCTTCATAGCCGTCAATAAGGACGGGAATCCGAGAGTTATCGAGGAAAAGATCACGCCTGCGGATGACATCGAAAATGCCATTTATGCCGAGGCAAAAAAAAGAAGGCAGCTCAGAATTCCCAATATCGAGAAGAGAGACGAACAAGCGAAAAATACTATTGATGAGACAGAGATAACCAGAATGCGCCTCGAGACGACGAAGGTGGTCCTTCCCGAAGACAGTTTCTATGGCAACTTCATGTCGGTGGGGAAGCTAATGCTCGACATAGACGAGACAGCGGTAATCCTCGCAATGAGATTCGTCAAGGGGGTGCTTGTTACCGGATCCGTGGATGAGCTTTTTTTCTATTCGCCAATCAGAGTCGGGGACATAATAATTTTCAAGGCCGGCATTACGTACGTAGGGAACACGTCCCTTGAAGTCGGGATCAAGGTTCTTTCCGAAAACATAATGAGCGGTGAGCAAAAACATACCTGCACCGCCTTCCTGACCTTCGTATATGTGGGGGAGGACGGAAGTCCTAAAAAGGTGCCCGAATTCAGGCCCGAAACCCCGGAAGAAAAAAGGCTTTGGAAGAAGGCGCAGGAAAGGAAGGAAAAAAGGACCGAAAGGATAAAGCGCATGAACGTGTTGCCGTAAATCCGAAGAAGGTCCCGGTCTTTTACTCTTGTGTTGCTATAATCCAGTATTCTTATTTCAGTAAATCTCGATACCCGATTAATTTAAGGTCTCGCGTTCCCGTTTGCGTGTGTAAGGTGAGTGTCGATTGAGATGAAATACAGAACAATCTTATTCCTTATCGGATTGCTCCTCCTGGACATTGTCACCGCTCCTATGGACGAGCACTCTCCGCGCAGAGAGGTACGGGGTCAGACGGACAATCCGGCCGAAGTGACGGGAGAAGATCGCCACGTTTCCGACGACAGTATCGTCAACCTTGAGAACGGAATGAACTTGATAGATCTGATCAAGACAGTAAGTGAAATCAACAAAAAATCTTATGTCATCGACGGCTCGGTGAAACCCAAGGAAATAAGAATCATTACACCTAAAGGCGGAATGGGGAAGGAAGACGTGCTGCAATTATTCGATACGGTTCTCCGTGTGAACGGCCTCGCCGTTGTAAAATCAGACGGTATCAACAAGATTGTCAATACGAAAGAAATCTCCGTGGAGAATACACCCGTCGAAACGGATAAGCGAAATTAGTTCTTTCAAATACCATCAGATAGCGGGGGGCTGATTTCTCTCGCTACTTATAACCAGATAATTGGCAAGCAAAATAAAGATGCCGCCGAACAATATGTATAATCCGATCCTCTGCGATAGGAATATCCATGCGATGACCGTCGCGCTCACAGGCTCGAGGAGCAGGATGATTCCCGCAACAGAAGCCGAGATCCTTTCAAGCGATCTGTAAAAGAGCAGATGCGGAACGGCGCCCCCTAATAACGCAAAAGCCGCAAGGTAAATCCAGTTTGACCGGGTGAGGCCGAGAGAAAGATTCGCGAGTTGCTTGTCCTGCACCAAGAGGTCAAACAACGGCAGCAGTATCAGAAGCCATAGGGACGCAAAGCCCGACCATCCGAACGTAGTAGTTATGTAGTGCTGGTTAAGCAATGCGCTCTTTCTGCCGAGAATGACCCAGAGGGATAATAATACCCCTGCTGCGAGCACGGCCGCAATACCTGCCAAAGTACCCACATGACCCGTTTCCCACGATCTCAGCAGAATTGCCGTTCCGGCAAGTCCGAGAATGACCGAACCGAGCTTTACTACAGTAATCTTCTCGCCAAGCAGCAGCCTTCCTATAAATACCGTCCAGACAGGCTGGGTATAGAGAAGGAGTACAGTATGAGCGACGGGCACTCCGAGAGCAAGTCCGGCGAATAAAAGCAGCTCCAGCAGGCCTCCTATAAGGCCGTAAACGGCATAAAAGAGAATCGTGTCTCTCTTCGGCACATAAGCAGGCTTTAACAGCACAACCGGGAGTAAAAAGACGAACACGAGGAGAGACCTGTAAAACGTTACTTCATAGAGGGAGAGCCCCCTTTCCATCAGGAACTGCCCGCCGGGCGTAATGGTCCCGTATAAAACCCCTGCGAGAACAATAAACCAGTATTCCTTCTGCATAAGCTTGATTTTACTAACTCGGGAGGTTCCCCGCCTCTAGAGATATTCGGGCAGTATCACCGCCCGGCCGGTCTTTCCGGTTAAATACGTTTTAAAATCCTATCGAGAGATAAGCTCAAACCGGTCTAGGTTAAGTCCTTTAGCCTCGGCATTACCTCTTCGACAAGCAGCTTCATCGATCTCACCCATTTGTCTTTGGGCTTCCACTCATGCCCCATAACAAGAAGCACGCCGAAACCGCCCAGGTATTCGAACAGCTCCCTGATCTTTTGAACGGCGTCGTCAGGACTTCCGACGATCCACAGATTGTCCATCATGTAATCGGGCGTCACCCGGGCGTCCGACATGGATTTGTCAGTCTTAAAAATATCCAGGTTACCCCTGATCTTGGGTACCATCTTAAAGAAATAATCCGTAAAATCCCGCGCAAGTGTCCCTTCGAGAACGTCCCTCCTGGCCTCTTCCGTAGTTTCGGCTATATATATATCTCTTGCGACGCGCCAGAGCGATTTATCGGGTTTCCGTCCGGCGCTCACGGCACCTCGCTCTACCGAAGCCCAGTGCGTTCTCAACACATCTCCGGTAACGAAATTAATGCTCATTGGAATCCACCCGTTGGCGCCTGCTATCCCGAGCGTCTCCGAGCTCGCCGTAATGCCGGCTACGGCTATCGGGGGGTGAGGTTTCTGATAGGGCTTCGTATGGACTCCGAGACCGACGTCCGCCTGGGGTGCGGGTACAGTGAACTTCCATCTCCTGTTCTCATACTTTCCCGGCCTGGGGTCTTTCCACAAGTTCAATATGAATTCGAGGGACTCGTTCGTTAAATCCCTATGCTCCCCGGATTTGGCGTCGATGCCGAAGGCCTCAAAGTCACCGATGAAACTCCCGGCGCCTACGCCCCAATAAAACCTGCCTTTCGCGAGGTGGTCGAGCACTGCAATCCTGTGGGCGAG
>JBIOKC010000005.1:0-33485 GCA_044451425.1 Thermodesulfobacteriota bacterium | reverse complement strand
ATTCACACAGAGATTTCTGAAGAACAAGCCGCTGGACTAAAGACTTTATTAAACCGGGTTAGAGCGTAGTTTGACAAACACACCTCTTCCCTGATAATATTCCCACCGAGTAAGATTAGGAGAATTCATAAATTTGAGTTTTGTTAGGTTGTTAGGTACGGGTTCATCAGCTCCGCCGAAAATTATGACGAATCCCGACCTGGAAAAGCTGGTCGATACGTCTGACGAGTGGATTCAGACCAGGACCGGGATACGGGAGAGAAGAATAGCCGAGCCCGACGTCGCGACATCCGATATCGCATACGAGGCTTCACTTAAAGCGCTCGAAAGCTCGAGCGTGGACGCCCGCGACCTCGACGGGATAATCGTCGGCACCGTAACCCCTGATTATTTATTCCCATCAACCGCATGCATCCTCCAAAGCCGCCTCGGGGCCAAAAAAGCGTTCGCATTCGATCTCCTCGCGGGCTGTTCCGGGTTTCTCTACGCCCTTCAGGCCGGAAAAGGAATAATAATCTGCGGAGACGCGAAAAAGCTCCTTATTATAGGCGCTGAGACCCTCTCTAAAATCACCGATTTCGAGGACAGGGCCACGTGTATTCTCTTCGGAGACGGGGCTGGCGCTGCCGTATTGTCGGCATCCGAAGCACCCGGAATCCTCTCGACATGCCTCGGGGCAAACGGGGACCAATGGGAGCTTCTTTACATGCCGGGAGGCGGCTCGCGCATTCCTCCAAGCGAAGAGAGCATTAAAAACAAATGTCATTACCTGAAGATGGCGGGAAAAGAGGTATTTAAAGAAGCGGTAAAGGCCCTCGAATCTTCTTCACTACAAGCAATAAAAATGGCTGATATCACTCCAGAAGAGGTAGACCTCTTCATACCGCATCAGGCGAACTACAGGATACTGGATGCCGTGAGGAAGCGCATAGGGCTTCCACAAGAAAAAGTGTTCAGCAACCTCGACCGGTATGGTAACACTTCGTCAGCATCCGTCCCCCTGGCTCTCGACGAGGCAGTCAGAAACGGAAGGGTCAAAGAAGGTGATACGATACTCATCTCGGCGTTCGGAGCGGGGTTCACATGGGGCGCCGCGGTCATAAGATGGTAAGCTCGATCCCCTTATATTCGAAGTTTCCGGCGATCTAATCCGATTACTTCCGTTCTTTTCTTAATTCAATCCGAAGTGCGTAAAATAAACTACCTGATTTAACTGGTCCCACCCCTCATACGGAGATGACGAGCCATAATTAAGGAGATAATCGATGTCGTGCTTCCGGTCTTCCTTATCGCCATGGCCGGCTACCTGTTCGGCGAGAGAAAAAAGATAGACCTGTCCCCGATTAACGACTTCGTTATATACCTCGCAACCCCGGCATTATTCATTTCCTCGCTTTCGCGGAATACCATCGAAATTTACCTCGCGGGAAAGGTTTTTCTCTCGGTCTGCATAATCATCGGTGTATCGATGGCCCTGTGCTTTTTCGTGATCAAGGCGCTAAGACTGCCAATCAAGGTCTACCTCCCTCCCGCGCTATTCGCGAATACGGGCAATATGGGTCTTCCACTCATGCTATTCGCTTTCGGTGAGACAGGATTCAAAGTGGCGATACTGTATATGGTTTCTACCACATTCCTCCACTACACGCTCGGCATACTTATACTGAATTACGTCGAAAGCCCTTTCGAAATATTCAGACTCCCGCTCGTACACTCGGCGAGAGCGGGCGTGCTGCTGAGCGTCTCGGGGTGGACGATGCCTGTATCCGTATTCAGGGCCTTCAATCTCCTGGGAGAAGCGAGTATACCGACAATGATATTCGCCCTCGGATATAAATTGTCCGAAGTCGCTCTCACCGATGTGAACAAGTCCTTCCTGGTCAGAGGCATGAGGATATTTTTTGGTGTGATGCTGGGGGTGCTGACCGTTTCGATTTTCAGGCTAGACGGCGTTGCGTCAAAAGTAGTCATACTGGAGTCTGCAATGCCGCCCGCTATATTTAATTTCGTCCTTGCTGAAAAATACAACCAGGACTCGGAAAGAGTCGCTTCTATCGTACTCGCCGGTACCCTTATCTCCTTATTCACTACCCCCGTGATAATCGCCTTCCTGCTGCGCTGATTTTTTATCCGTTATTCTCCATCAATGCACTCGACCTTCATTATAATTTTTGTCTGCTTTCAAATCGGCTGTGGGCTTTAATCCGGATTTAGAAAGATCGATGTCGAACTCATAGGCGTTCTCGTAAGTCAGGACGAGGAATCTCCCGCCGTCGGGAGCGATGTCAAAAGAAGTAACGACGCTCTCCAGAGCGGAAACCGAACCATTTAATTCGGAACGTCCAATTCGTCGAGATATTCGAGCACGATCTCCCCACCGCCTACACTTTCCCATTTATCCTTTTTTATCCTGAACAATTTCGCCGGAAAAGCTTGCGTGTCATCGACGTTCTCCTCTTTTGTGAATATATATATCGCCGTTCGGATGTATAGCCAGGCCCTCGGCATTATGAGGGTGGTCGGGGTATACGAGCCGCACTACCTTGAGCGGCGCGACAGAGCGACTGTAATTTCCAAGCTCCTCTATGACGATTATGTCAACGAACTCTCGTTTTTTGTTATTGTCACCGATGTCAGCTATAAAAAACAGGTTTTTCCGGAGAAGCACGGCCCCAGAGAAGCATCCTCGAAGTCCGACCTGCTGGAGTCAAAGCCCGCGATCCTCATGGGCTTAGTGTTGCCGCCGCTCATATCGGTTGTGTAGAAATACGGTCCGTTTCCGGAATCGTTTACATGGTAGAGCCTCCCCGGAAACCTTTGCGAAACGGCGATTCCGCTTGCTTCGTCAAGCCTGTGATAATCGAGAGTTGATATCTTCTCCCCTTCGCTCCACTTAGTGCACATAACCGCACGGCTTTCGGGTACGTCAAAGATAATCATAACCGCTGTCAGCGCTAATAATCCTAATCCGCGCATAGAGCGGTTTATGAACGGATGAAGCATTAAATACCTCCGGGTATCATTAATTTTCGTAAAATTTTACCTCCTCGATATATCAGGCAAAATAATTTTTTATAAAACCGTTTCTTTTCGTTATTATAGACTATGGCCAGAGAGACAATTAAAGGGGGTTCAAAGCCGTTCCGGGGTGAATTGACCCCCCCGGGTGACAAATCCATCTCTCACAGGTCGCTCATAATAGGATCTCTTGCCGGAGGTAAGACAGAGGTATCGGGGTTTCTCAACTGCGACGACACGATTTCAACGGCAAATGCAATGCGGAAGCTCGGCATCGAAATCGATATTGATGGCAGCGGCGTGAAAATCTCGGGAAAAGGGCTTGCAGGTCTCAGGGAGCCCGAAGACGTAATAGACGCCGGGAACTCGGGAACAACCACCAGGCTCCTTACAGGATTATTGAGCGCTCAGGGCTTTTTTTCGGCACTGACGGGTGATATATATCTTCGCGCAAGACCGATGAAAAGGGTAGTCGACCCGCTCAGGCTGATGGGGGCGAAAATCACAGGAAGGGAAGGAGGCAATAAGCTCCCTCTTGCAATCGAGGGAGGGAAACTTAAAGGCATCTCGTACAAACTCCCCGTAGCGAGCGCGCAGGTAAAGTCGGCGCTACTCCTTGCGGGATTATACGCAGAAGGAGAAACCGAGGTCGTCGAGCCCGAGCCCACGAGAGACCACACCGAGAGGATGCTCTCATATTTCGGAGTTGAGCTCAACAAGAACAGAAACGGTATTAAGATAACCAGACACAAGGATTTCAAGGGTCGAGATATTTCAGTGCCCGGAGACTTATCGTCGGCAGCGTTCTTCATAGTCGCGGCCATCATAAATCCGGGCTCCGAGATTCTAATTGGGAATGTCGGCATAAACCCTCTGAGAACGGGCGTAATCGATATACTGAAACTGATGGGTGGAAACATCGAAATATTAAACGAGAGGGAAGTTTCCGGAGAGCCAGTGGGAGACATTCTCGTAAAGTCGGGCGATTTAGACGCAACGGAAATAAAGGGCAAGATCATACCCAAGGCGATCGACGAGCTTCCGGTCATAGCTACGGCGGCGTGCTTTGCCAGTGGTGAGACCATAATAAAAGAAGCACGGGAGTTGAGGGTTAAGGAAACGGACAGGATAAAGGCGATGACGACCGAGCTCCGTAAACTCGGCGCGGGCGTCACGGAGCTTGAGGATGGTATGTCGATTACGGGTGGTGAGACGTTAAAAGGGGCCAAGTGCTCGAGCTGGGGCGACCACAGGATTGCAATGGCAGTCGCCGTCGCCGCCACGCGCGCCGGGGGAGTTACCGAAATCGATGAGGCAGAATATGTTTCAGTATCGTATCCCGGTTTCTTTGACGTCCTTGGACGGCTCAGGAAGTAATGGACTTAGTATTTATCGACATGAGCTCGATATGCCAATGCCGCCCCTTCCCGCTTAATCAATTACGAATATGATAATAACCATAGACGGCCCTTCAGGCGTTGGAAAAAGTACGGTTTCCAGATCGGTCGCGCGAATACTGGGTTTTATATATCTTGACACGGGGGCGATGTACAGAGCGGTCGCGCTTCAAGTAAAAAGGCATTCGGTGGATATCGATGACGATAAATGGCTCGAATCGCTCCTCGGCAGGACCGAAATAGGTTTCAGAAAGAATATGTATAACGAACTCGTCCTAACGCTAAACAACGAAGACATTACCGACAAGATAAGGACCCCGGAGATTTCCAGGCTTTCTTCGGACGTAGCCACGAAGAGCATTGTAAGAAAAAAACTTGTCGAGCTCCAGCTTGAAATAGGCAAAATAGGCGATATAGTGGCCGAGGGCAGGGATATGGGTACTCATGTTTTCCCCGATGCGGAGTTCAAATTTTACCTCGATGCGCCAGTCGAAGAGAGGATGAGAAGAAGATGGCAACAGCTCGAACAATCGGGTAATCACGCTGAGTTAGAAGATGTGAAGAACGAGATAATGAGAAGAGACGCTCAGGACAGGGAGCGCTCCGAATCTCCCTTGTATCCGGCGCGGAATGCGGTCATAATAGATACCACTGATCTGTCGGCTCACGAAGTCACAGACAGGATAATCAAAGAAGTTCAAGGTTAGGACAATTTTTTACACTACCTGATTCTACTTCCCAAAATGAAATCTGGCAGTTAATTTTAATAGAATACATATAACAAGAAGGCAGGAATATGGAAGAAGAGAAAAACTTTGCACAACTAGTTGACGAGAGCCTGAACGTACCCGATAAAGGGAAGGTCTTTAAAGGCATGGTCGTTCGTATTGATGACGACGATGTATTCATAGATTTCGGCTCCAAATCGGAGGGAGTCGCTCCCAAAGAGGAATTCTACAATAAATTCGGAGAACTGGACATTAAAGTCGGAGATGAGGTCGAAGTAATGTTCGACAGTTGGGTCAGCGAAGGCCTCCCGAGACTTTCGAGGACAAAGGCCGAGCTTATTAGGGAAAACAGGTTAATCCAGGAACACTTCGATAAAAGCGATCTCATAAACGCCAAGGTCACGCAGAAGGTAAAGGGCGGCCTCATTGCAGACATAGGGAATAAAATCGAGATCAGGGCGTTTATACCCGGATCTCAGATAGATATCTTGCCCAGAAAAGACCTTGACAGCCTCATTGGCGATACTATTGTAGCGAGGATCATCAAACTTACTGGAAACGACATAGTCCTTTCGAGAAGGGTGTATCTCGAAGAGCAGCGGGAAATCCTCAGGAAGGAGACTCTTTCAAAGATAGAAGAGGGAAAAGAGATTACGGGAAGGGTTGTCAACATCATCAACCAGGGCGTATTTGTAGAGCTGGGCGGCATCGAGGGCTTTATTCCCGTAAGCGAACTTTCATGGGGCAGAATCTCCCATCCGAGCGATGTATTTTCAAGAGACCAGGAAATAAAAGCCAAGGTAATTAAGATCGATCAAGAAAATAAAATAACTCTTAGCTACAAAGATACTACACCAGACCCGTGGAGCTCCGTGAAGGAAAAATACAGGCCGGGGACTCAGATTAAAGGCAAAGCCGTATCACTCACGGACTTCGGTGTCTTTGTCGAGCTTGAGCCCGGAGTTGAGGGACTCGTACACATTTCCGAAATAACATGGACGAAAAAATTCCGCCACCCGAAAGAGATTGTGAAAGTCGGGAACACGGTGGAAGCAGTCGTACTCGACGCTGACGCAGAGAACAGGCGCATATCCCTGAGCTTAAAACAGATAGAACCGAGCCCCTGGGAGCTGTTCAAGGAAAAAAACCCGCCTGACTCGAGGGTAAAGGGAATAATCAAGAACATTACGGATAAAGGTATTTTCGTCGAAGTAGGCGAGAATATAGTCGGACTCGTCAGGCCTGACAACATAAGCTGGAAGGGAAGGATCAATCCGGAAGAGTCCTTTGAGAAAGGGAGAGAAATAGAGGTCGTAGTCCTTAACGTCGACGATAAGAACCAGAGAATAGGACTTGGGCTAAAGCAGATCGAAGCAGACCCGTGGGAGGAAGCGCTTAAAAAGTACAAATCCGGAGAAACGGCGGTAACAGGGAAAGTTAAGCATATTCAGGAAAGGGGAATAGTCGTCGGACTAGAGGATGATATAGAAGGGTATATCAAGGCGAGTGAACTCAGCCGGGAAAAAGACGAAAGGGACCGGGATATTACCAAAAATTTCAGTGTCGGGGACGAAATTACAGCGCATGTGACAGGATTCGACAAACGCAAGCGACAGGTAAACCTCAGTAAAAGAAAGTACGACTCATGGCTCGAGAAGGAGCGAGTATCCAGTTTCATGTCATCACAGGGTGAACCGTCCGTCAAGCTGGGAGACGTACTCAAAGAAAAGTTAAAACAGATAAACAACGATGAGGTAATATGAGGGTACGAAATATCCTAATAGTGATCGCCGTTCTCGTTCTCCTCTTTTTTTCATTTATAGCCGGAATGGGCTGCGGGCTGCTCATATCAGGTGAAGACGGGTTCTCAGGCAGCGACAAGATAGCAGTGCTCAAAATCGAAGACGTCATACTCGAAGACCAGCAATACCTTGAAAGCATAAAGAAAATAAAAGAAGACGATCAGATTAAAGCCGTCGTCCTGAGGATCGACTCCCCGGGGGGAGCCGTAGGACCGTCTCAGGAAATTTACAGCGAGCTGATTAAGCTGAATAAGATAAAACCGGTAATAGCCAGCATCGGCAGCGTAGGCGCATCGGGCGGTTACTACATTGCATGCGCCGCAGATAAGATCTTCGCTAACCCCGGAAGCATCACCGGGAGCATAGGCGTAATCGCCGAGTTCGCAAGCTATGAAAAGCTGCTCGAATGGGCCAAGGTAAACGTGGAAGTGATTAAAAGCGGAAAATATAAGGACGTGGGGTCCCCGTTCAGGGAAATGACCGAAGAAGACAAAGAATACATGAGGGGACTCATCAATAACGTCTATACACAGTTCAAGAACGCTGTCGCCGAATCGAGACATATGGATATGGCGGAGGTGGATAAAATCGCCGATGGGAAAATATTCAGCGGAGAGCAGGCGAAGCAGCTGAAACTGATAGACGAAATCGGCACGATAAACGACGCTGTAGATCTCGCTGCCAAAATGACCGGGATTACGGGACAGCCGAACCTAGTCTATTATCCGAAAAAGAAATCCCAATTCATGGAACTCCTGCAATCCAAGTTGAATATACCCGGCATCACGAGCATGCCGTCCAAATACGGCTTTGGAGTTTTCTATCTGATTGATATAATTAATTGATTATGAAACTGCTCTGGGCTCCCTGGAGGATCAAATATATAACCAGAGAAAAGGAAGAGGGTTGTATATTTTGCACAAAACCTAAACAAGGGAATGACAAAGATAATCTCATACTATATAATGGTGAAACCAGCTACATCATAATGAACCGCTACCCTTACTCGAACGGGCATCTTATGGCTGTCCCGTACAAACACACGAATAATTTTTCCGAATTGAGTCAGGAGGAGAGGCTTGAATTAATGAATCTCACTGCCAAGTGCATCGATGTATTACAGGTGATAAAACCCGACGGACTGAATATAGGTATGAATCTGGGCAGGACCGGAGGCGCCGGAATAGACGACCATCTGCATTTCCACATTGTACCGAGATGGAACGGCGATAATAATTTCATGCCCGTTATCGCAGACCTCAGAGTTATGCCCGAATACCTCGAAGAGACATACGAGACTCTGAGCAAGCAATTAAAAACATTGGAGAGGTGACGATATGAGATATATAAAAGTTCTATTTATAATTTTAATTATACTTTTGTTCGCCATCATCTATACCCAGAACCTAGATACGTTTACACATGAATTTGAGCTCAAGCTCGACCTTAAAAGCTATGTCATAGGGCCTTATATCACAAAGAACATAGTTATAATCCTTAGCGCGTTCGCGGCCGGAGCAGTAATCGCTGTTATATTCGGTGCGCTCCAGTCTATAGGCGGGAGCTCGGAATCGAAAGAAAAATCGAGACGCATCAGGGAACTTGAAGCGAGGAATAAAGAGCTCATCGAGGAAAAACAGAGAGAACAAAAGCTGAAAAAGCCGGAAACCTCTCCTTTTACCCCGCAGTCCTAACAGACAGCTCGTCTCAATAAAAGTTGAGCCGTTCGACAAACTCAGGTAGCTGTCCGGCGGCCACGGGCGATTTTAAATCTATATGAGAAACAAGGGAAAACCCGGTTGGATAAAGGCTCAGCTTCCTAAGGGCCCGAATTACAGCCACCTTAAAAACCTGATGAGGACTCTTAACCTCCATACCGTTTGCGAAGAGGCCAGGTGTCCGAATATCGGGGAATGCTGGGGCGCGGGGACACTCACGTTCATGATACTGGGAGACACTTGCACGAGGAGCTGCGGCTTCTGTCATGTGAAAACAGGCAGGGGCGGTGAGCTCGACCGGAACGAGCCGGAAAGGGTGGCCGAGGCGGTAAGGGATCTTACCGAGAATAACGCGAATATCACCCACATCGTAATCACGTCGGTGAACAGGGACGATAAAAACTTCGAAAGCGCATGCATATTCGCAGAAACCATAAGGAAAGTGAGGGAGCATAACCCGGATGTGAAGATCGAGGTGCTCATCCCGGACTTCAAAGGGGATTCACTCGCACTCGAAGAGATTTTAGACGCCAAACCAGATATTTTAAACCATAACATCGAAACTGTTCCGAGACTCTATCACTTTCCGCAGCTTACATCCACAGGCACAAAGCGATCCGTCCGCCCGCAAGCACGGTATGATTGGTCTCTCAAGGTGCTCGAAGAGAGTAAGAAGTGCGGGAATGAAGGCATGCTGACGAAATCAGGCATCATGGTCGGTCTCGGGGAAGAAATGGACGAAGTAATCGATACGCTCAAGGATTTATATAATGTCGGGTGCGATATCGTGACTATAGGCCAGTACCTTCAACCTACGAACGATCACCTGCCCGTATCGAAGTTCTACCACCCAACGGAGTTCGAGTCCCTTAAAACATACGGTGAGAATGTGATAGGTATTCCCCACGTCGAATCGGGCCCCCTCGTCAGAAGCTCCTACCATGCGGAGAAGCAGGTTCTTAAGGTAACGAGGCATTCTCTTTCCTGAACAAATCCCTCACACGATAGTATCCTTATCCGACGAGCTTTTCTGGAGAGCACCCCGTGTCGCTCGTTCTTGATAATTGACTAAAAACATATAACATCATAGCTCATGAAATACGTGATATTACAGGGTGACGGGATGCCCGACCACCCTCTGCCGGAGCTCGGAGGAAAGACTCCTCTCGATGCGGCGAATACCCCAAATCTTGACAGAATTGCCAAGTCGGCAATCAAGTTCGGCATGGTAAAAACAATCCCCGACAACCTTCCGCCCGGAAGCGACGTCGGCAATCTCTCTGTGCTCGGATACAACCCAAACCTCTACTATACAGGCAGGTCCCCGCTCGAGGCCGCGAGCATCGGTGTTCAGCTCAGTGAAGGAGACGTAACGCTAAGGTGTAACCTCGTTACTCTCATTCAGCGGAACGGCGGGATGATAATGGAGGATTACAGCTCGGGGCATATCACGACCGAAGAGGCGCGCCTGATAATCCTCGATCTGAAAAAGGAACTGGAAGAGGAAAACCTGAAATTCTTTCCCGGGGTCAGCTACAGGCACTTGCTCGTGTGGACGGGCGGGAATAAGGACATTCATACAACCCCGCCGCATGACATATCGGGTAAGGAGATCGATGCGTATATACCGACGGGTGTGGGTACAGATAAACTCAATCAATTAATGGAGCGGTCGAGGGATATCCTTAAAAACCACCCTGTGAATAAGAAGAGGATCGCCGAAGGGAAGAATACGGCGACGAGCATCTGGCTTTGGGGACAGGGAGTAGCGCCCGATATGCCGTCGTTCAAAAAGCTTTACGGACTCTCGGGCTCTGTCATATCCGCCGTTGACCTCGTAAAGGGGATAGGGCAATACGCGAAACTTAAAGTAATCGATGTGCCCGGGGCGACCGGATACCTGGACACGAATTACGAAGGCAAGGTCGACTATGCGCTCAATTCCCTAGATGAAGTCGATCTCACAATGATACACATAGAATCCACGGACGAGACCGGACACGTCGGAAAGGCGGAACTCAAGATACAGGCGATAGAGGATTTTGATGGCCGCGTGGTGGCGCGTGTGCTCGAGGGAATTAAGAGGTTCGGAGACTATAAGATACTCGTGATTTCCGACCATCCGACTCCGATCGATCTGAGAACTCACGTGAACGAGCCGGTGCCTTTCGCCATATACAGCTCCGAAGATGAGAGCATAAAGAACGACTCGTTCGTTTATACCGAAAAATCGGCGAGCACATCTCACTTATTCATACCTGAAGGCTGGAAGCTGATGGGGATGCTGATCGGAAAATAGATTTAACGACCTTCGAGCAAACGTAACGAATGTGAGAATGAGGGAACTTGGAGACTGAATTTTCGTTGACAAAATTTATTCTCCGTGAAATACTGAGGACAGACCTCTCCAGACATAACTTGGGGTAATTATCGCCATCGAAAACTATTTCTATCGGTTACGTTCATGAATACGAATACCAACACAAAACTGCGCTTTGGTTTATGGTACGACTTTCGTAATCCTCCTCGGTGGAGACGTCCCTACACAGACATCTACGGTGAGGTATTTGATCAGATTGTCTGGGCAGAACAGAACGGCTTCGATGATGTCTGGCTCCAGGAACATCACTTCCACGAGGACGGTTTCTCTTCATCCGTGCTGCCGATTGCGGCGGCTATCGCAGCGCGGACCAGAACAATTCGTATAGGCACCGCTGTTATGCTTTTACCCCTTCACAATCCTGTCCGCGTGGCGGAGGATGGTGCAACGATCGACATAATCTCCGAGGGTCGCTTCCAGCTCGGCGTAGGGAACGGTTATAAGGTCGAAGAGTTCGAGAGCTTCGGAATCCCCAGAAATGAGCGCGGCGGACGCTCCGATGAAGGGTTAGAAATCATACGTCGTTTATGGGAAGGCGAAACGCTTACCTTCAAAGGCAAGTATTACCAGGTCTATAACGCCAAACTCGCCCCTGAGCCTGTTCAGAAACCCCGGCCGTCGTTGTGGGTCGGAGGGTTCAGCCCCGCCGGGGTTAGGCGCGCCGCTAAATACGGGGACGGCTTTCTCGGCACCGGCCCGCTTAAAGAACTATACGACCACTACATCGCCGAATTACGGAAGCTGGGCAAGCCGACATCGAACTTGAGGCTCGCAGGCGGGTACTTCTGGTTAATCGTTTCGAACGATCCCGAGAAGTCCTGGCACGAAGCTGTGGATCATATACTTTATCAACTGAACGGTTATGCAGAATGGTTTGAAAAAGCGGGGATGCCTTTACTCCCTCATATCCGCGATGAAGAACATCTCCGGGAACTAGGCCTTTTTAACGTGGTGGATGTCGATACCTGTATCGAGATGATTCGCGCTTATGTGAAAGAGGTACCGCTCACCCACTATTACTCATTTACTGTCCCCCCGGGTCTTCCGGCGAGTTGGGTACAACCGCACCTCGAACTGTTCGCAAGTAAAGTGATACCGGCGTTTCGTTAGCGTATTTGGGTTCTCAATAATTAGATACAGCAAGCCTCTTTTAACAACAAAGATGACAGAAAAATCCCGAGACGTGATCTGAATCGTTCCTGAAACCACTGAAGCTTAGGGGGGGTGTGAAGTCCGGCAGAGGAGCTTCGTAGAAATCGTAGAAACGCACTTATATGTGTTCCCGCTTTACCTCTTCCCACAATTCGTCCATCTCAGTAAGCGACAGCTCCGATAATTCTTTGCCTCGGGCGTCCGCTTTATCCTCTATCTTCCCGAACCTCTCTATGAAACCATCGATCGCCTTATGAGCAGTACCCTCGGAGTCTATCTTCAAGTGTCTTCCGAGGTTAACAAGAGAGAATACTATGTCCCCCCACTCTTTCTCGATGCCATTAACGTCCCCCTTCTTCATTTCCTCTTCCAGCTCCGAGAGCTCCTCCTTCACCTTAGCAATTACCTCGCTTGCGCCGTTCCAGTCAAAGCCAACCTGCGAGGCCTTTTCGCCTACCCTCTGCGCCCTGAGCAGCGAAGGCATTGTCCGGGGGATGTTAAGCAGCCTCCTCTTCCGGGACTTCTCCTTGAGCTTCTGCGCGTGCCATCTTTTCACAGCCTCTTCCGCATTAGCCGCCTTTTCCTCGCCGAACACATGGGGATGCCTCCTCACGAGCTTGTTATGGAGCCTGTCTATTACATCGTCGATACCGAATCCCCCGCTTTCTTCCGCGATCTGAGAGGCGAAAAGGACTTCGTAAAAGAGGTCGCCCAGCTCCTCTGTGAGTTCGTCCCTGTCACCGGATTCGATTGCCTGGACAACCTCGTAACCTTCTTCTATTATATAAGATTTCAATGTGTCGAGCGTCTGCTCCCTGTCCCATGGGCAGCCCTCCGGGCTACGCAATTGTCTGGATAAAATTATCAAGTCCTCAAAAGACTTCTTCATAATTTCTCCTTTTTAATACATAATTGATACATTGGGGCTAAAATAAAACGGCTTCATATACATATATAACGAGTATTATCTGTTATATATGCAAAATTCATATGACCACAAGAACGTGTAATACAAAGGGGTCTATATTAATTAATATGAAAGAGTACATTATAAACTCGCGCGGCGAGAGTGCATGGAAAAAGATTATAAACAATCTACCCGACATTGATACAAATGTTTTGGAAAGCGAAATAATACAAACGGAATGGTATCCGGCCCCCCTTTTGAACCGCCTGATTAATACATATGACGTCCTGGAAGGAAATGGTGACTTTTTATCGGTTATACCGATCGCCGTATACATCGCGACTAAGGACCTGGGGCCTATGATCGACGCGCTCGTGAATTTAAAAAAACCGTCTGTGGTTCTCAATAGTGCCCCTTCATTATGGAACAGGTATTTCGACAGCGGTCTCCTGGAGGTTGAGCTACTTGATGCGGAAAAAAATTACTCCGTTCTCTATCTCGATGAAATTGCGGATGAAAAAACCGCGTCAGGAGTCGCCATCTGTAATATAGCGGTGCCGGAGTGGTTCAAGACAGGACTGAGAATGGCCGGGGCGAATTCGGCTGAAATTGTTCATACCGAGTGCCGTTATAAAAATTCGAAACCGTGCAGATTCGAGGTGTGGTGGGAATAGTGTTCATTCACAGGCCGAGTTGGAAAGCCCTCACTTGGCAATAAGCCTCTTCGGATACTTCGTCAGATTGGCGCAGCCTTTCTTTTCGACTACCACAACGTCCTCTATCCTGACGCCGCCTATTTTCTCATAATAAAGCCCAGGCTCCACGGTCACCACATTGTCGGTCTCAAGGACTTCGTCCCCGAGACCGATTCTCGGGGGCTCGTGAATCTCAAGCCCCAAGCCGTGCCCCGTCGAATGTATGAAACCCTGCATTTTGCCTTCGATCATAGCGGTCTCGAAGCCGCGGCTGTTAAAGTATTCGACCACCGCGAAGTGTATGTCTCTCACCTCAACCCCGGCTTTTATCATTCCAATTGCAAGCTTCTGGCCACGGAGCACGGTGTCATACATCTTTACGAGCTCGGGCAACGGCTCGCCGCGAACTACAGTTCTCGTCATATCGCCGAAATATCCGTTCTTCTGAGACCTCGGGAATATATCGATTACTACGGGCTTGTGCGCGTAAATTGGCCCCTCTCCGCTGTGATGCGGCATTGAGGATTGCGCACCCGAGGCGACTATCGTATGGGAAGCCGTGAAACCCATCCTGGAGAGCTCGGCGTTTATTTCACCCTTAACCCTTTCCGATGTGAGGAGACCGCCGTTTAGGTAAAGCCTACTCTTCCGAATCTCTGAAGACGCGATCATCTTTATCGCCATGTCCATAGCCTTCACGGTCGTTTTAAGGGAATCCGCTATCATTCCGATCTCACGGGGCGTTTTCCGTAGTCTTTCTTCGAAAAAGGGCTCTTCGTCTATCGATGTAACCGTGTAACCTCTCTTCCTGAGCCCGTCGGCATATTTCAGAGCGAACTTCCCGGGGACAAAGACCTTTTTTATCTTCAGATCCTTGAGAACGAGGTCGACAACGTCAAGAAGCCTTATCCTCTTAACCTTTTGCGACACAAGTCTTTTCTGGTAATCCGTCAAAGAAACTATTCTGTCTACAGATGCTTCCTCCCTGCCCCTTTCTATCTCAAGATCGCTCAGTACGAGTATCTTCTTCCCGTTATGTTCCAGATATATAACGGGGTCGGGAACGAAGAAGCCCGTCTTGTAATAGAGATCCGCATTTTCTTCGCTCGTATCTATAATTAGGTATGTGCCCTTTTTCATTGAAAAGACACTATACCTTAAGGCAGGTTCATATCAAGGGAAAGTATCCGGCCGGAGCAGGACGGGCAAACATAAGAATTCGTTCCATTAAGGAAGTGAATATTTTTATATTCCGCCAAGTGGGTGTTATAATTAATGACGCTTGGCCTGGGAATAAATCGAAAACAGAAGGTAGGTAGAATGAAATACAAAAATGCGGTCATAATCTTGGCTTCAGTATTGATTACATTTTTATTAAGCGCTAGCGAAAATATTTGTATCGCAGACGATGGAGGAAAGGCGAAAATGGTATCTCTCGACCAGATTTGCGAGTTGTATTTGGATTGCCCGATGTCAGCCGATGACCTTTATCATGATAAGGCGGTGAAAACCACGGTCAAGGTTTCAAGCGCAAGGAAAGTGCCTTCCATCTGCAATGATTCCTCGGAAGGAACTTTCACGATTGAAGTCGTGAGTAATAGCGGGCCGATACTCGAATGCATCTGTAACGCGCCTGTTTATACAAGCATTCCCGACAACACGCCTCCGGGCAGCAGCCTCACGGCACAGGGGACATTCAAATCCATGACAGGCTCTTACACCCAGAGCGAGCAAAAACAGTGTAAGGTGACTTTATTCAACTGCAGTTTCAAATAAAAATGCAAATAGCGTTAAAATTCCTCTACATACTGGCGGTTTGTTTCTGGGTTGGGAGTATATTTTTCTTCTCGTTCTTTGCGGCGCCCAGCATTTTTAAAGTGCTGCCGAGAGAAGCCGCGGGAAACGTCGTTTCAGACATATTTCCCAAATACTACCTCGTCGCATATATCTGCGGCGCTATAGCGATAATAACTTCGATACTTCTGCAGCTATTTTACAAGCATAAGTCAGGCGTTTTGTTCGCGGTCAGAATCGGAGGGCTTGTCGCTATGCTTGCGATTGCCGTTTATGCCGGAGAGGTGGTAAGACCACAGGCTCACGAGGCCAGAGAAGAGATGAGGGGTCTTACCGAAGCGTCTCCTCATTATCCGGCATCACACGAAAAATTCAGACAACTGCACGCTCGTTCAGCTATACTTAATTCTGCGGTGTTTTTTTTGGGAGTTGCCATATTGTTCCTCAATGCTTATAATAAAGAATAGAGAATTAATATATATATACAGGGAGGCTTACATTAATGTTTACTGTAACTACAAAAGCGGCGGAAGAAATCAAGAAACTATTATCGGGTGAGAATACACCGAATGCTGTTCTGAGAGTCAGGGTGGTACCCGGCGGATGTTCGGGTTTTTCTTATGAGATGGGATTCGATGACGAGACAGAGGATTCAGACAAGCTTTTCGAAAACGAAGGCGTTAAAGTGGCCATCGACGAGTTAAGTATTCCTTACCTTGAGGGCGGCATTCTCGATTACAAGGACGGTCTTAACGGTACCGGTTTCTCCATCAATAATCCTAACGCAAAGGGGTCTTGCGGCTGCGGGCAGTCCTTTAACGCATAAGCTCGTCTGTAAAATTCAGAGGCGGCCGGATTGAGAGATAACTCAATCCGGCCTTTTCTTTTTTAACTTTTTTAATACACCCATTTCGGGTTATAATAATCCTATCGTTTCAACCGTATATTTTTAAATTCAATTGTGACAGAAAATTAGAAGGAGGTGCCGTCATGAAATTCGGAATAGGATACTTCAGTCTACAATCCCCGCCTTTTAGTCCGAGAGCACATAAGGATCTATACTCGGAGATGCTGGAAGAAATCGGTATTGCAGACCAGATGGGATTCGATTCAGCTTGGCTTACGGAGCACCATTTTCTGAGTGACGGTTATTGCCCGTCCTCACTCGTCACTGCCGCTGCCATCGCTGCCAGAACCAAAAAAGTCCGCATCGGAACAGGAGTCCTTCTCATGCCGCTTCACGACCCCGTACGCATCGCCGAAGACGCCGCAGTAGTAGACCTCATATCGGGTGGCCGGCTTATATTGGGTCTCGGCCTCGGCTACCGCCCGGAGGAATTCGCAGGTTTCGGCAGGACTCTAAAGGAAAGAAAAGGGCGTATGGAGGAAAGTATAGAAATACTCAACAAAAGCTGGACGGATGAGCCTTTCAGCCATAAAGGGAAGTATTACAGGATCGAAAACATTAATGTCACGCCCAAACCCGTGCAAAGACCGATTCCCATATGGATTGGCGCATTTACAGAGCCCGCCATAAGGAGGGCCGCCAGGATAGGGGCGCCCCTCTTTGTACCCGCAATTGGAGTGATACCGATAGTCAAGAGCCTATTCGACCTGCACAGCTCACTACTCAGGGAATATGGAAGAAACCCCGAGGATTTCGAGAAACCGCTAGTGAGAGAAACGTACATATCCGATCAGAAAGGCGACAAAATATGGGAAAAGATAAAAGAAAATGTGACCTATACAGCCAAGGGATACGCTTCGTGGGGTTCGATGGTCGACCGCGACGGGAATCTGCTTTCCGACCCGAACGATCCGATACTCTATGACCTGGCGAGGGAGCAGTCCATCATAGGCACTCCCGAAGAATGCATCGAGACTATCATACGTTACAAGAATGAGCTGCCCGTAGATAATCTCATATGCCGTTTTAAATTCCCGGGGATAAGCCACGAAGACGCGATGAGGTCGATGAGGCTGTTTACGGAGAAGGTGCTCCCTGCTGTCTCGTAATTGAGCGTTCGGGCACAAAACAATAAAGATAATAATTATATGCCGAGAGGAAGGACCAAGGGTGATATCGGTTTCCGGCCTATATATATTATCGAATATTCTATGGTTATAATATTTCCCTTTCGAGCGCAATAACGGGTAAATTGTTTCAATATTCCGGAGAATATTATAAATGAGCAGTCCTTCAAAGCTGTCTTCAATACACGAACAATCCAGGTCATATAAGAAAATAAAGTCAAAAGATGTCATCGATCATCTTTACAGGGACTTCTTACCCTATTACGACATCCCGGATTTCCCTATGAAGATAAAGGCTCCTTCCGGGATGACAATTGATATCGTGGACGATCCTGCCGTCATTGTCGGGACTGCGGTGCTCAATAAGACAAACGAGCGGGTAGCGGTTATCGCCCAACAAATGCCATCGAGCGATGCGGAGAGGGCGAGGCTCAATTACGGGCTCATTAAGGCTGACGGATACGCCATTTCGTACAATATGATGAACTATGCGGAAGAAAACAGCCTCATGCTCCATACTTACGTGGACACGATAGGAGGCGACCCGTTTGAATACTCCGCCGGGAAGCTCCAGTCGTGGCTCATTTCCAATTGCCAGGCGAAGATGATCTCACTGAAATCCAAATCGATCTCGATCGTGGTTGGCAGCGGTGGCAGCGGTGGAGCGATTGCGCTCCAGCTCGCTCATAAGCGATTTATGCTCTCCCGAGCAGAGTACTCAGTCATTATCGCCGAAGGCTGCTCCGCCATCCTGTTCCGGAGTGCAGAAAAAATCGATGAGGCACTCGAGGTCCTCCAGCCGACTTCGGATTTCATGCTCAAATACGGTATTGTAGACAAAGTTATAAAAGAGCCCTCCCTCGACAGCTCGGACTACAGAAAGAAAATATTGATAAACATCGAGAAAACAGTGCTGTCCGCTACGGAAGAGCT
The DNA here is from genome assembly GCA_044451425.1 of Thermodesulfobacteriota bacterium. Lineage (GTDB taxonomy): Bacteria > Desulfobacterota_D > UBA1144 > Nemesobacterales > UBA2774 > 2-12-FULL-53-21. The sequence goes on along the minus strand of JBIOKC010000005.1, from coordinate 14,927 downwards.
TGAGAAGTCCGACATAAAATACCTGCATAATAACCTTGTGGAAAAAATACAGTCGTGCGGAGAGGTAGAAAAGAGTGAGCACACTTACCATACTATAGCCAGAAAGATCAAAAGCTGGCTTCCGCACTACTCTTTCACAAGAGCTACGACATCAGACGTATCCCATATGCAGATAGCGCTCTACGGAGCGGAGCCCCACTTCTGTAATGACGAAAAAGACCAGGAGGGCAAAATCGTAAGGGCAGGATGCAGAAAGCACTTCGCCAAAGAAGAATTCGAGAAGAATTTTTATGCATGCCCGTACTGTGAGAAGCCGAACCCGCTTGGGTCACATGATTATATAGACATGCTGCTTAATAACGATTCGTTCCATGAGCTGCATTCCGATCTCAGTGTCGACGATATCGATTCGAGGTTCAATTTCTATGACTACAGTGAGGCCCGCAAGAAAAACATCGGCCGTATCGACTCTAAAGACTCGCTTGTCGTAGGGTACGGGGATATATTCGACCTTCCGGTAACTGTAGCAATCAGCGAATTCCGGTTCATGGGGGGCTCTATGGGGGCGGTGTTCGGAGAGAAAATGAAGCTGATAGCCGAATTCGCCATAAGGGAAGAACTCCCGCTCGTCTGTGTTACCGCTTCGGGAGGGGCGAGGATGCAGGAGGGAACGGTCGCCCTCTATCAAATGGCTAAAACCATATCGGCTATACTGAAGCTAAAGGAAGCGGCTCTCCCTTTTATCTCCGTTCTCGGGCACCCGACTACAGGAGGGGCGCTCGCGAGCTACGCTGTACAGGGGGATTTTATCATTGCCGAGAAGAAAGCTACAGTCGCCTTTGCAGGAGACAGGGTGGTGAAGCTTACGAGTGGAGGACGCGGTGTCGACCCGAGCACGATGACATCCGAGTTCTTTACAAAAAAGGGCGGTATCCACCTCGTTACGGAGAGAAGTCAGCTAAAGTCATCAATAGCGGGAGTATTGAGGCTCACGCCCTGGTACGGCAGATTGATAAATAACCCCTCATCAATCGATTAGGCTGAAGCCCGAATTGATCGGTTTTTATCTTCATTCCTCCATTTCATAGTAATGCCGGTAAATACAAAAAATGTTATGATATTTTCTGAAATAACAATCTCAGAAAACGGGGTTTTTTGATCTATCAGACATATAAAAGTATTGAATCCCATTATCCCTTTCTCGGCACATGAAAATTAGTCCAGATAAGGTAATCAGAGAAGATGATAAAAAGGTCGTGATCATCGGCGCCGGCCCCGCCGGGCTCACTGCAGCCTACGAGCTTTCAAAAGCCGGAATATCATCGACCGTTATTGAAAAAGACGGTGTTGTCGGAGGACTCGCCAGAACCGTCAATTACGGGGGATACCGCTTTGACATCGGGGGGCACCGCTTTTTTACAAAAGTGCAATCCGTAGAAAGCATGTGGCACGAGGTGCTGGGGGACGATTTTCTAAACAGAAAACGCCTCTCGCGAATATACTATAACAACAGATTCTTTTATTATCCGTTCCGCATGTCTAATGCCGTTTTCGGCCTCGGCATATGGAATAGTTTCCTGATCGCGTTCAGCTACCTGAAATCGCAGCTATTCCCGGAACAGCCCGAGGACACATTCGACAAGTGGGTTTCCAACCGCTTCGGTAAACGTCTTTACGAGCTCTTTTTCAAGTCTTATACCGAAAAGGTGTGGGGGATGCCGTGTACTGAAATAAGCGCCGAATGGGCATCTCAAAGGATTAAGGGGCTCTCGCTATTGCAGGCGCTAAAAAACGCACTGCTCAAAGCAGATACTACGAACAGGGAAGAAGTAATCAAAACCCTAATCGACAGCTTCCATTATCCCAAATACGGGCCCGGCATGATGTGGGAGACCGTCGCCGAAAGAATTATGGTTAACGGGAACGAGCTGTTATTAAATTCCGAGGCGAGGAAAATCCATATTGTTAACGGCAGAGTGGAAAAGATCGAAATCGGCGGGAACTGCGGGGTAAACGAAGTCTTTGGGACCGATTTCATAAGCAGCATGCCGGTGAGGGAGCTCATACTAAGGCTCGAGCCCAAGCCGCCCCTTGAGGTGGCCAAGGCTGCCGCAGGACTTAATTACAGGGACTTCATTACTATTTCCCTCATAATCAATAAACCCAATGTATTTCCGGATAACTGGATATATATTCACGAGCCCGGGGTAAAATTGGGGAGGGTCCAGAATTTTAAAAACTGGAGTGAGGACATGGTCCCCGACAGCGAGAAGACATGCCTCGGGCTTGAGTACTTCTGTTTCGAGGGGGACGGGTTATGGTCTATGGACGACAGGGAGTTGATAGAGTTTGCAAAAAGCGAGCTCGAAAAGATAAACCTTGTAGACTGTTCGCTCATCGAAGACGGCGCAGTCGTACGGATGCCCAAAGCCTATCCGGTTTATGATTCCAATTACCGTGAATACCTGAGGATAATACGCGAATACCTGTCTGACATTAAGAACTTACAGCTAGTTGGCAGGAACGGGATGCACAAATACAATAATCAGGACCATTCCATGCTGACCGCAATGCTAGCTGTTAAGAATATACTCGGAGCGGAGTATGACCTTTGGAAGGTAAATGCCGAACAGGAATATCATGAAGAGGCGGTAGATGCCGGGCTTCGGGACGTTGATGAATTTAAAGACCTCGCAGCGACGCAGCCGATGGTTCCGGAGCCGGCTTATATAACTAGCACATCTGAGATCGACAAGGCGATCATAAAGACTTTTGCACGCCTCGATAAGCTCGCCTTCGCCATTTCTGTCGGAGCCGTATGCGGCCTCGTTATTTTCACCATTACCATATTACTCGTCTTAAAGGGAGGACCGGCTGTCGGACCAACCCTGAATCTTCTGTATCAGTATTTCGCGGGCTATTCAGTCACTCTTGAGGGAGCTTTTATCGGGTTCGGCTATAGCTTCTTCTGGGGTTTTATTTTTGGGTGGTTTTTTGCATACTTACGGAACTTCTTTACCGGCTTATTCATTTTCAGAGTTAAAAAGGAGAGGGATCTCTCATCATTCAAGAATTTTATAGACTACTTATAATGGATTAAATCATGACCGGAAAAACAGACGAGGAGAAACTGCTTCGGGCAGTAGCAATATTAAACGCTAAAACACTTGGGCTGATCCTCGGTATAATATTCGGACTCGTTATATTCATAGCCACGAACTGGCTCGTGTTGAAAGGGCCTCAGCCCAACGAATCGGGACAATATGTGCTGGGTCCCCATTTACAACTCCTGAGTCAGTTCTTTATCGGTTACAGGGTTTCGTTTTTTGGAAGCATTATCGGATTTATCTACGGCTTCGCCGCTGGCACTATCGGCGGGGCTTTGATTGGATGGGTGTATAACCGTATCGTAATTCGAAGACAAAAATACTAATACGGAGCTTTGAGCGTAACTCCGCCGGATAAGATATCTTGACAGACGACAGGAAACTAAAAAGGGCGTTCGTACTAACCTTATTAGCCCCGTACAGGAAATACGTTGCACTCTTAATCGTATTGTCATTCTTTGCATCCGCATTTGACGGAATTTCGATAGGTATGCTCGTTCCTCTTCTCAGCGGAATTCAGCAGATAAAAAATTACAGTCAGCTCCCGGAAACCCTGCAATCGATTATCAAGCTCTTCTCGGGATTCCCCATGGAAAAACAGGTTCTCCTCTCCCTTTCACTGGTCGTGCTTGCCCTAGTATTGAAAAATATAATTCTGGCCGTGTCTTATTATCTCGTATACTGGATCACCGCGCGTTTAATCGAGAACCTGAGACTGCGCGTCGTGAATACGCTCATGGCTGTTGGGATGGGATTCTATAACAACGTCAAGGTGGGCGACCTTGTTGAAGACATGATCTACAATACGAGTCTCACAGAAGAAATCGTCAAGAAATCGTCAGAAATGTTGAATTACATAATGTCTTTTATCATCTTTCTGGCGCTTCTAGTGATATTTTCATTGAAACTGACAGCGGTTACCATCGTCCTCGCCGCAATCATCGCGTTTACGGTATCCATCTACATTAAACGTATTGCGGTTTATGGTTTTAAGCTCGTTGACAGCGGAAGAGAGTTAACAGGCTTACTGCAGGAGAGCCTCTCCGGAATATACATCATAAAATCGTTCACTAAAGAAAAAGAGCAGTCTCTTAAACTAAGAAGGCGGATTGAAGATCATTCCAACAATAACCTCAAACTGAATTTTTCGTTATTCATGGTACATGTTATTACGGAAGCCTTCGGAGTTGTCGCGATAGGCATTCTATTCCTAATTGCAATAAAGAGCTCCGATATGGATAACAAGCTGGTCCTCACTCAGCTCCTGCCTTTCATATACATACTCGCCCGCATACTGCCGGTCATAAAACAGATAAACCAGGCAAGGGGGGGTATCGCCAGCAGGCTGCCAGCGTTTGACGCGGTATATGACCTTATCAGGCTCGACAATAAACCGCTCATCAAGGACGGCCATAAGCCTTATGCGAGTCTTGATAATGGCATCAGATTCGACTCCGTTACTTTCTCTTACAACAACGACGAAAAAACGGCCTTGAACGGCGCAGACTTTTTTATACCTATGGGCAATACGACCGCTATAGTGGGTAAATCAGGAGCAGGTAAATCCACCGTGATAAACCTGCTATTGAGATTTTATGACCCGCATAAAGGCAAAATACTTATCGACGACGAACCGCTCACGGATTTTATTCTCGAGTCATACAGACGAAATATCGGCATTGTAAGTCAGGATACGTTCATTTTTAACGATACTGTCAGAAACAACATCGCCTTCGGCCTCGCAGACTTTACCTCTGACGACATCATACTTGACGCGGCGAAAAGGGCGGGAGCCGACGAATTCATTGCCGATTTACCAGATGGCTATGACACCGTTCTCGGAGAAAGGGGTATCAGGCTTTCGGGAGGTCAGCGCCAGAGAATATCTATCGCGAGGGCCATATTGAAGAACCCCGAGATACTTATTCTCGATGAAGCTACGAGCTCTCTCGACACGAGGACGGAAGAGCTCATTCATAAGGCTATAACCGACCTCAGCAAAAACAGGACGGTCATAATAATCGCACATAGGCTCTCGACGATCAAGAACGCCGAAAAGATAATAGTCCTCGAGGACGGCAGGGTTTCCGAAACCGGAGCGGAACAAGAGCTCATGGAGAAAAAAGGGGAATATTATAGACTGGTCAGACCCGGCGGCTGATTACTTAATTTTAAATACCAATGACCTCACGAACAGATATGATTTAGCAATACTTAGTCTAAGAAAAATATTATGAATTCCGTCAGGCCATTTATCTCAGTCATTATCCCGGTCCACAACGGGGGTGGACACATTGCAAGCTGTCTTGAAGCGCTTGGGAAATCCAGTTACGGATCATTCGAGATCATAGTTGTCGACGATGCATCCGCCGATGATACAGTCGAAATCTGCAGGGGTATAATAGGCATTACCGTCATAGAGCTTCCGGTCCAGGGAGGCCCTGCTGTCGCGCGCAATGAGGGGGTAAAGAGCGCGTCTGGCGAGATACTGCTCTTTATAGACTCGGACGTCCTGGCAACTGAGAATACACTGGGACAGGTTGCGGACTGTTTCAGCGAAAATTGGGATATCTCGGCTGTGTTCGGTTCCTATGACGATAGCCCCTCGGCTCCTGACTTTTTATCACAGTACAGGAACCTGTTCCATCATTTCGTACATCAGCGATCAGATGTCAAAGCGAATACCTTCTGGGCCGGATGCGGAGCCGTCAGACGCGATGTGTTCACAGAGCTCGGCGGTTTCGATGTGAGGAGGTTTCCGCTCCCGTCGATCGAGGATATAGAGCTCGGTTACAGGATGCGTCGGAACGGCTATAGGATTATGCTCGATAAGAGTATTCAGGTAAAACACATGAAACACTGGCAGTGGCAATCGTTAATCAGGACAGATATTTTTAACCGGGCTCTGCCGTGGTCGAAGATGATACTCGAGACGAAAAGGATTCCCAGGGATATGAACCTCCGCGTCTCCGATAGGGTCAGCTCCGCTCTCTCGGGATTACTGTTCCTATGTTTGATCGTTATCGCATTCGGTCTGCTGGGAATCTATGGTGCAGAATTATTAGCCGGTATCGCTTTATCTACGTTAATAGTACTGGCCGCGCTGCTTATACTTAACAGGGATCTCTACGGATTTTTTATTCAAAAGAGGGGGATCAAATTCACCCTTCTCGCAATACCGATGCACTTCTTTTACTACCTTTACTGCGGCGCTTCATTCACCTTATGCTGGATAAAAAAGAGGTTTTCTTAGACAGATTGAAGAGAAATTGACAATTCAAGACCCGGGCGTGCTATACGTTCCGGTGAGCTTTTTGACGTTGTCCACTTCTTCGGGCTTGTCGAGAACCTCGCCCTTGCCCATTTCATAAAGGAAGTTAGCGTTGTCCCTGGGAGCGCGGCTCTTCACGTTCGGATCGAAGAAAACCTCTTTCGTATGCACAAGCCCCGCCCTGTTGTAAGACGCAAGCTCGTACTTCATGCCCATCCTGAGAGCGTCGCAGGGGCATGCTTCGACACAAAAACCGCAGAATACACACCGCATAAAGTCGATATTGTAAACGCTTGGCCGTCTCTCAATCCCGTAATCATCCGCAGGTTCGGCCACGATTGATATAGCCTGTGTGGGGCACGCGACCTCGCAGAGCTTGCAGGCGACACATCTTATCTCTCCTTCGTCGTCGGCGGGCAATATGTGGAGGCCTCTGTATCTAGGGGGTAACTCCTTAACCTCTTCGGGATACTGGATTGTAATGGGCTTGAAAAATACTAAATGTTTCAGGGTAATAATGAGTCCGCCCAGAATCTGAGGGAGGTAGAGTTTCTCATACCATGTGAGCTCAGGATGTTTGACTACTTTTATACTAATAGCCATATTATATTTCCCCAGTGGTAACTAGATATAATTTATAACATATATTGGAGCTTTTAAAAGACGGACGACCTGTATGTTAAGTCTCCGCGAGTTCTTTTTTGAGCCTCGAATAAACAATAAATCCGGATAAGAGGGATAGGATTATCATCCCCGTACCCGTAAGAAAAGAGCCCAGAAGCACCTTTCCGACACCTAACATCCCGAAAAGTATACATATTACTCCCAGAAGCCAGTTAATTATAACCGGTGAGAATCGGGGCTTTTCGATCCCCGGGTTAAGATCGCTTACGGGTTTCCACCATCCCCAGGGACGTACCCTTTTATAGAACCCCGATAGTGTCTCGAGCGGCTCGGGGCTGGTAACATAAGTAACGAACACCCAAGTGATAACCGAAACCGGTATGACCAGTATCTGGTGCCTGAGCTCGAGCGGTACACCTTTTGACTTGGTATAAATAATGAGTATAAGCATCGTAAAAAGGGAAGCGGCCAGGGCCGAAATCTCCGACCAGGCGTTTATCCTCCACCAGAACCACCTCAATACGAGTACAAGCCCGATACCCGAGCTCATAGCCCAGAGGAATATCCACGCTTTGCCGATGTTATTGATATGAAGCGCAAAATACCCCGCCAGCAGAGTTAAGACCAGGGTGCAAATTCTGGAAGCGAATATATAATGCTTTTCGCCCCCGTCCTTATAAATAAACCTTCTGTACAGGTCGTTCATCATATAAGACGCGCCCCAGTTTAGATGAGTAGAAAGGCTGGACATGAAGGCTGCGAGAAAGCTCACGAAAAGAAGACCCTTGAGCCCGGGGCCCAAGTAATCCCTTATCACGACAATATACATCGCTTCGTTATCGCCGTTTGCCGCATCCGCCCCGGAATAGATAATTAAAGAAGCGAGTGCGACTAGTACCCACGGCCAGAGTCGGATAATATAGTGGTTGACCGCGAACCAGGCTGTTCCCGCGACCGAGTGGCGTTCGTTTTTTGCCGAACACATCCTCTGTATGAAATAACCCCCTCCGTCCGTATTGTGAGAGGACCACCAAATGACTGTGACGTATACGAGAAATGTAAAAAAGCTCGAAGACCAGAAGCCGCTGCTTACGGGACTCCCTCCCGAGGGAGTCATGATAAACGCTAAGTGTTTTGCATCAATGCTCCCGAGCTTATCGATGAACCCCGAAAACCCACCGATCTCGGGCGACCTTATGACTACCCAAGCGAGGATAATAGTTCCGAAGAGCGCTATGAAATACTGAAGGAAATCCGTGAGGGCCACTCCCCAGATACCCGACATCATCGTATAGAAAAAGGCGATTGCGATGCATATGACGATCGCTACTGTGGTTTCAACACCGAAAAATATTTTCAACACCTTTGCCATCGCGCTTATGACCCAGCCCATAACTATGAAATTGAAAAGTGTGGAAAAATAAAAAGCTTTGAACCCCCTCAGGAACGCCGCCGGCTTTCCGCTGTACCGTATTTCGATGAGCTCGTTGTCCGTGATTACCTCAGCCCTTCGCCATAGCCTCGCAAATACGAGGACTATGAAGACATGGCTGAATATGTAGTTCCACCAGAACCAGTTCTTCCAAATCCCTTCGGTCCTGATCCAGCCGGTTATGGCAAGCGGGGTATCCGCAGCGAAGGTGGTCGCCACCATAGACGTACCGAGGAGCAACCACGACATATTCCTGTCGGAGACGAAGTAAGAGGACATGCTTCCGCTCGCCCTCCTCGTGCAATATACACCCACAGCCAGAGACAGAATCAGGTATGCCGCGACAATACACCAGTCGAGCGGGCTTAATGCGGATAAAGATGAAGACAGGGTGGATCCCATTCCGGGGTAATGTACCTGATCGGGATTTAACCGAATAGATAAGTTAGAATCCGATAACTACGGGCATTGTTCCCTTTGCGCTGCTATCCCCTAAAAGCACTTCGGCAGCAGCAATCTGACAGGCATAGAGTGAATCGAATGCGCAGATTACCGTGTCAAATACATTGAAACCGGAAACGACGTAAGGAGAGCCGAGGGATATGAGCACCTTCTCCACATGCAGCGCCGCCAATTCATTCAATACGGATCTCAAGAACTCAGGCAGATCGTACTTCTTTTTCCAGGCTCCGACTGTAGTGTATATCAGACATATGAGAGCGTCACAGTAACTTGAATGATCAATTAATCCACTCAAATTTGCCGTAAAATCGACATGGGCAGTTTTGAAATCAATCCCGGCCTTAGCGAGACAGCTCGTAAAGCCGCTTGAAATATCCTCGCCTGATTGTGTCACGTCGAATACGCAGATAAAGGCCTTCCGCGAGCGGAGCTTTCCGCCTTTTAGCACGCATACCGAGCTCCGCGATATGCGTTCTATGAGCGCCGAGCTTCCTTTGGCATCGACGGGCGTTTGAGGAGCGGGATTCATCATGCGGGCGTTCTTGACCGCAATTATCCGGCTAACGGAGCTGTTTAAAGTATTTTCATTCAATTCCCCAGTGAGAGCCATGTCGTTAAGCCTCCCAAGGAGCGAGTAGGGGTTCCTCGGATCGAGAACGATGTCGCATCCCGCATCCAGAGCCAGATGGGAGTTGTCCGCCTCGCCACCGATATTATTTATACCAGACATGTGGAATGAGTCCGTTATAACGAGACCCTTATATCGTAATTTATTCCTGAGGATGCCGTTTACAATTCCCCCCGATATAGTAGCGGGAATATTCCCATCTCCGATCCTGGGAAAAGCTACATGGGCGGTCATGATTGCAGCGACGCCGGAATCGATAGCCCTCTTAAATGGAACTAGGTTACACGACTCAAGCTGCTCGAAGCTTATATCCTGAACAGGCATATCCTCATGAGAATCCACGCCCGTGCCCCCGTGTCCGGGAAAATGCTTTCCACAGGCGAGAGCGCCCGCATCCTGGACGCCGCATATAAAAGCCGCTCCCAGACGGGATACCAGCTCGGGATCATCCCCATAAGAGCGTATGTTGATTATAGGGTTTCGAGGGTTGGTGTTCACATCCAATACAGGCGCAAAAATCAGGTTAAGCCCACACTCCTTCATTTCCTGTGCGATGAACTGCGCTTCCTCATGTACTAGCTCTTCATCGTCAGCGGCTCCGAGAGACATGGTAAAGGGGAAGAGCGCCCCGCCGGATACTATCTGCCCTACCCCGCGCTCGGCGTCGATTCCGAAAAATAGAGATATTTCAGAAATCGAGTTGAGCTCCCGAGTCGCCTCCTTTAAAGAATCCTTATTTCCTCCGAAAACGATGAACCCTCCGACCTTGTACTCGTTCACAAGTGTCTTAGCGAGTGTGAGCGCATCCGACTCCCTGAAGTCGAGCCTCGGCATCACGACCTGTCCCGCCTTTTCAAGAACCCCGAGGGAAGCAATATCTACATGTTTCATAGCGATACTATCCCGAGATCAATTAAACTCCGCATTATAACCTTCCCAGCACCATCTTTCCCATCGGGACCCTGTGCGAAGCTCCGGTCACACGCGTAAGATTCGCGAGGTTGCCTGAAATCAGCTCGTTCGCCAGAATAGCGAATGCAACCGCTTCTTTCGCATCCGGGAAAATTCCGTAAGCATCGGTCGTCGAGCATTTTATAATTTTAAATACATCCCTCAGTCTCTCAATCAATAGTGGATTCCTGCACCCTCCGCCGCTGAAAATTATCTCGCTGATCTTCCAGCGAGGAAATATGAATTTTTCGTACGAGAATGAAATGGATTTCACAGTAAGCTCGAGAAGTGTTGCGATGAGGTCATTGAGCGATGTTTCACCACTTGAAACAAGGGAGTACAGTGCTTCTGCAAGCTCTTTGCCAAAGAGCTCCTCACCCGTCGACTTGGGGGGGGGCTGAGAATAGTAAGGATGGGATAAAAGCTCTTTAATGAGTCTTCTATTCACTTTGCCTTTCAAGGCGCGCTCACCGTCCTTATCGAATCCCTGCTCGCCTCCTGTAGCGATGCTTATAACCCTGTCCATAAGCATGTTTCCCGGGCCAGTATCGAACGCCACTACGTCATCCATGCTTTCGGTAATAACGGTCGCATTCGCTATCCCGCCGATATTCTGAGCGATGCGAACCTCGCCGGGTTTACTAAATAGCAAATAATCAGCATAAGGGACGAGCGGAGCTCCTTCGCCGCCGGCAGCCAAGTCTCGGGTCCTGAAATCTCCTACGGTTGTAATACCCGTGCGCTCTGCGATTACATCGAGCTCGCCCAGCTGAAGCGTGGAGGGTACGCCATTATTGTATGAAGGCGGATTATGATAAACAGTCTGGCCGTGGGAGCCTATCAAATCCACCCGCTCAGTCTTCATTCCGGCTCCACCTATTATAGAGAGAGCCGCACCGGCAAAGGCTTCGCCGATAAGGAAATTGAGCCTCGATATATCACCCGGCGAGGAGATAGTAGTTAGACCTTCAAGTCCGCGCTTTATGTCCCCGCTGTATGGAACACATATGAAATCCAATAAATCAATTCGTGTACCCGTGCCGCTGCCGAAAACCCTCACGAGTGCAGCGTCGACGCCGTCTCTCGATGTGCCCGAGATGAGTCCGACTACCAGTTTTTCGTTCTTGTCAAAGAGTCGTTCGAGAGATTTGACCATAATGAATGATCGGTATTCAGACCTCTAATTTAGAAAATATTTGGGAAAACACCATAAAACGGCTGTCAATTCAATGCCTTACGTAAAAACCCGTTATTTTTTCGCAATATATCCTTCGCTTTTTGACACGTCAGGTTTTTCTTCCCCATCAAGACTGCAACCTTTACTTCCCATCCTGATTTCTTCAGCAATTTCGTCGCTTTCTCCTCGTCCACGCCGGCGATTTCCATAACTATCCGCTTCGCCCTGTCCCTGAGTTTAGCCGACCTCGGCTGTACGTCCACCATCAGGTTCCCATACGTCTTCCCCGATGTAACCATGCAGGCGGTCGTCAGCATATTTAAAACCATTTTTGTAGCGGTACCGGCCTTCATCCTCGTCGAGCCCACTACAACTTCCGGACCGACTAGAACCGAGATGATTATATCCGCAGCACTACTATCAGCGGGATTACACGTCAGAAGTACCGTGCTGATTCCTTTCTTTCGGGCATACGAGAGAGCGCTATCGACAAATGGGGTGGTGGAGCTCGCGGCAATTCCGACGAGGACGTCTTTTTTGCCGAGCCTGATTTTCTTGAGCTCCCGGAGGGACTCTTTCCTCGAGTCTTCGGCACCCTCGACAGATTTTAGTATCGCTTTACTCCCCCCGGCAATTACCGCCCGTATGAGCGATGGGTCGGTTCCGAAGGTCGGAGGACACTCCGCAGCCTCCATCACGCCCAGCCTGCCGCTAGTCCCTGCACCTATGTATACAAGGCGCCCGCCGTGGTCCATACTTTCGACGATTAGATTCGCGGCGCTCGCAATATTCTCCTTTTCCTTTGAAACGGCTTCCGCGATCGTGAGGTCCTCGGCCAGGATCAGCTCGACTATCTCAAGCGGCGAACATTCATCGAGATGTGCAGTGCGCGGGTTAAATTTCTCCGTAAGGAGGTGTCCTGTCTTTCGGCTCTTTGTCACGGAAGTAATTATATCCCGAAGATGCCACATAATTAACAGAGCTGTAATATATTGACATTCCAACGCCCGTATAATAGATTTCTCAAGTGAAAGCGGGTGTAGCTCAGCTGGTAGAGCATAAGCTTCCCAAGCTTAGGGTCGCGGGTTCGAATCCCGTCGCCCGCTCAGTTCCATTATTCATTATTTACGGTTAGTTAAATCAACAACGCTATTACTAATGGGATGGTCAATATCAGGCTTGGTGTCCAAATAGGTGTCCATAGTTGAAATCTTTACGTGCCTTCCGAGCTTTTTTATCGCCGCCTTTTTAGCCTCCTCCTGAGTATGGCTGTAGCGTTTTAGCATGGATATGTCCTTATGTCCGGATAGGGCCATTACAGTTGCGAAGTCCTCTTTCTCGTTAACTATCAGGTTGGAAACAAAAGTATGTCTAAAATCATGAAACCTGCACTTCTCAATACCGGACTTTCTCAGGGTTGTGCACCATGTCCTTTTCCATGAGGTTGAAGAGGTGTAGGGTGTGCTGTCAGGTCCGGTGAATACAAATTCATTAACCGCATCCCTGCTCAAGTCAGAGAGAGTGCTCAGCAAGGGTTCATCTATGGGAATACTCCTCGACTCACCGTTTTTAGCCTCTACCACGTGAATATAACCCTCCTCAAGGTCCACATCCTTCCATTTGAGCTTCGCTATCTCTGAACGTCGCATCCCCGTCATATATGCGCACAGGAGAATAGGTTTAAAGTGGTCTGAAGCCGCACCGTAGAGCCTCTGAAATTCCGAGTCCTTTAACACTCTGGGCTTAAGCTTAGGAACTTTTAAGAGCTTTATGCCCTCGACCGGGTTCTTAACTATCTTAATACTCAAAGTTCCCCGTATGGCGAGATTAAACATCCTCCTAAGGGCTCCAAGCTCCTTATTAATAGTCTCAGGCTTCCGTCCCCGCTTTTTCCTATCGGACTTATATTTCTCTATCTCCCATAAGCTCAGGCTGTATATATTCTTTCCCCAGAAATAGGCCAGCAGGTTCTTACAGGCCGTGTGGGCTGCTACCGGGGCTTTAAGGTTTTCATCCGCCCATTCGAGATATGCTTCAACTAGCTTTTCGAATCTTATGGGCTTCTCTGTTATTGCGATGTTGAACTTGCCCTGAGCTATTTCGGCTTTTCTTATTGCAAGTGCTTTTTCGGCATCACGTTGAGTTATAGAAGATGGGTCTTTTCCGGGAATCGTAACGACTTCCCGTTTCCTCGTACCATCGGGCAAATAGTAATCTATAAGCCAACGGTTTTTCTTCTTATATACGCCCATAATTTACTTTATACCCTAGTGACAGTGCTCCCTATATATATCCTTCATGTCGGACAGTCCACGCAGTCCGCCTGTCCTACGACCCGCAGCGGCCCGAAGGGGGGTCTGGGGTTTTGCTTTGTCATAGTATGTATAAATACCCGCATATACTCGGCCTGAGATTTCAAGAAATCTCTCGAAGACGATTCAAACATTATTATGAATAGAATCCGCATCAGGTACCTTAAAATTGATAACCGTCTCGATTTCAATCTTCTTCATAGTTGGCTCCTTTCCTGCGTTTGTTTCTTCAATTCATCGAATTTGGCGTAGATATCAGATAAATCCGGTACTTCTCCCGTAGGCTGACGTTTGAGCCTGTCTATTGCCTGACGGGTTAATAGGCCATGTGCTGAAGGTTCGTTGCTGCTAGGCATAGGTATAGGGGGGATTCCATTCTTTAGCTCGGGCGTAGAGCTATCTGAAACGCTAATATCTCGGCTAGGGGTACATGATTCAGCATCTTCTTTCTCCCTAACTGAACGATTTTGAGTCTTTGAGTCGAAATTTAAATTTTCCTTATCTTCCTTATAGAAAGAGTCAGAGACTTTATTTGTCTCTGTCTCTTTCTTTGGGTATTCCTTAGTGCGCATCTGGTGAGGGGGTATAGACTCATTTCGTGAGGGGGATACCCCTTCATCTGGTGAGGGGGTTAATCGGTTTGCTTTCTTTTTTTTATTTCTATATCTTTCATCTGCAATATTTATTGTCCTCTGAATATCGTGCGATACCTGGTACGTTGTTTTCCCACCCGGAATCACCGAGACCTTCAAAATTAAGCACTTATTGATTAGACCTCGAATAGCTTTACGAACGGTGTTTTCGGACATGCCTCCGCTATCCTTGCGTATACGTGCCAGGCTCGGAAACGACCGCCCATTTTTGTCAGCTCGCCTAAGCAGGGTTATCAAGACTGCTAGTTCATATGTGGTTAAAGAACCAGAATCGATAACCCAATCAGGGACTTTAAAATAGCCTCCCGAT
>JBIOKC010000004.1:0-35667 GCA_044451425.1 Thermodesulfobacteriota bacterium | reverse complement strand
TATAACTTTTTTCATTGTTTTATACTGAGACTTTTATAGTATATTTTACACACTATCCGATAAAGGATATTCTAACGTCACTCCTGGTAATCACGTATGAGCGAAAAGACTATACCAGAACTTCTGCGAAATCGAGTAAAGGAACACGGTACGAAACTCCTCTTCCAGAGGAGGGATGGCTGGAGTTGGAAACAAATTACCTGGCTCGACTTCGACCGTAAAGTTAAGAATATAGCCGCATTCCTCCACGACCTTGGATTCGGCCGGGGGGACAGGGCGTTGATTGTCTCTTCAAACAGGCTTGAAGCTATCTCGGCTGAGATCGCTATCTTTCATCTCGGCGGAGTGATTGTCCCCTTGGCATCCGATCAAAGTCCGGAGAGGATTAAAGAGGTGGCAGAGGAGGTTCACGTGAAGCTGATCTTACTCGAGCTGAGGGCATCGATTGACGGCGTCCTGGGTTCTCTCGATAAAATCCCAGGCCTCGTGAAGGTAATAGTGTTCCCTGATGCAAAGATAAAGAACGAGAGCGTCATAGACTTTAAAGCGGTCCTCAAATTCGGATTGATGAAAAGAAAGAAGCTGGAGGACGAGCTCGCCGGAATTTATAATAGCATCGACCCCGAATCACCCTCGGCCCTATTTTCAAACTCCGGCTCCGAGCACGCTACGGTAGTCACACAAGGCAGATTACTGGAGGCGCTCCATAATGCATCCATCAGGTGTCGTGACGTCGGAGTAGAAGATCAGTCTTTCTCATTTTTAACCGCCGCCAGCCCGTTTGCGAAGTTTATAAACTATCTTACCCTTTTTCAGGGCGTAAGAGCCGCGCTGGCGGAAACGAGAAGGGATTTCTATCAGGATTTGGTAGAGGTAATGCCCACAGTATTATTCGAGACAAGGGCGGGCCTCGACAGCTTATGCGCAAACTTTCTATCGAACTTGAACGGTTTGCAGCCGGGGAAGAAGCTCCGTATGGATATGGGAAACAGGGTGAAACATATACTTACAGATTCTATTCCTGGCGGGGAGATTGGGAGTCTCCTCGGCAATACGGGAGCCATCATAGTCGAAGTACCCGAATTCGACTCACTTCTAGTCTAGTCTTCGGTTTCAGTCACGGAGCATCTGGCTTTACCGCTGTTGAAATTTATAAGGATTTCGTCCCCGTGGCTGAGCTCCTTCGAATCCTTTACAACTTTCATGGAGGGGAGCTTGTAAGTTATGCTGTAGCCGCGATCGAGCACTTTGAGCGGACTGAGAGCGTCGAGCTTCCCTGCGAGGGCGCCTGTCTCGGATACCGCATTATCTAATTTAATCTGAAACATGCTCACCATATCCGATTGCAGCTGGTCGATCTCTCTCGCGTGTAATTCAATCCGGTTCAGAAGGGCAAACGCTATCTTCCCCTGGAGCTCCGCCAGGTCCTGAAGCAGCTCGGCCTTTTCCCTGACCACTAATTCGGCAGCGTTTGAAGGAGTGGCCGCTCTCATATCAGCGACGAGGTCGGCGATTGTAATATCTACCTCGTGTCCGACTGCGGAAACGACCGGTACGGGCGATTTCGCAATCACTCTCGCGAGTGCCTCGTCGTTAAAAGCCCGCAGGTCTTCCTTCGAGCCGCCTCCCCTGGTGAGAATAATGAGGTTGATACCCGGAAGCCTGTAGAGCCTGTTAAGAGCCGATATAATTTCCTTAGGGGCCTCGTCTCCCTGCACCCTTGCTGGTGAGATGAGTATTTCGAGGTTCGGGAATCTCACGTCGAGGACCTTCAATATGTCCTTTACAGCCGCTCCCGTCGGTGACGTTACAATTCCGATCCTTTGAGGGAGGAAGGGGAGGGGACGTTTTCTCTCTACATTGAAAAGTCCTTCAGCGAGCAGCTTTTCTTTTAATTGCTCGAGGGCTAGGGCCTGAGCGCCTACACCCTTGGGCTCTATATCCCTCACGTTTAGCTGGTATACGCCCTGTTTCTCGTAAACCCCCACCTGTCCCGAGCAAATGACTTCCATGCCGTTCTCGGGGAGAAATTTTATTGCCTGATTCGCCCATTTGAAGCAAACTGCCGATATCTGGCTCGAGGCGTCCTTGAGCGAGAAATACCAGTGCCCGCTCGTGAAGTTGCCTTTGAAGTTTGAAATCTCGCCCACGACCCACAGGTACTCGAATCCTACATCCTCTTCGATTGTCTCTTTGATCCTGGCATTGAGCTCGGAGACTGTGTATATCTGTGATTTAAATAATTCCTGAAAAGACAGGGTATCTTCCATTCGGATGTAGTATTTTGGATAGGTGGGGAATAGTCAAGCTATATAGTCCTAGGCATTCTCTGTTTTTCGATTCTCATAGCAGCTAGGGGCGCTTATTCGAAATCTGCTCTAAAAGAATCGGATCGAGTTTCGCGCCGTGCAAAGTTTTCACGGGTCGAGAGTTGCTCCGCGGACAGCTTAATGCACTCAAACAGGTTTGCGCCTTCGAGAATAGAGTCCTGAAGGTTTGCGAGCTTCAAATTGACTCCTCTCAGGTTTGCCCGTGTAAGGTCGGCTCTTATCAAATGCGCCCCTTCGAGCGTCGCGCCTTCAAGGTCGGCGTCTTCGAGGTTTGCCCCTTCCAGGTTTATTCCGTAAAGAGTAGCTCCATTGAGCTTCGCTCCCCTGAAGCCGGAACCTTTACAGAACGCGAGCTTCATATTTGCCCCCTCGAGGTTTATACCGTTCAGGTCTGTCCCGGCGAAGTTCGCCCATGAGAGGTCGGGCTTTACTCCCGGATTTACCTCCCTCCATCTATTCCACTTCTCCACACCTTTTTTAATTAGAGTTACATGCTCCTGGTTTGCCATATCGGGGGATTGCTCTGGTTTACGTGTATATGATACGCGCTTTCGATGCTATTTTACCCTCTTTAACGCAGGCGCTACGAGGTTAGGGTGATGCTTGCCGATCGCCTCTGCCAGCATTCCCGTTATGTTTTTGATGTCCCACTGCGCCCCTTCGGACATCCTCAGATTTATGAGGTGATAAAGCTCCCATAAGTCGAAGCTCCCGATTACGCGTCTGTTATGGGCGTTCGTTACAACATAGCTCGTTGTCTCTGGCAAGTTCTCGTTCATAAGCTTACTATAAAGCTCCTCGCTCTCTCCCGTCGCTTTTATTAGCATCTCCTCAACCCCCGCTTTTTCAATATTGGGCGGGACGGTGATACCGTGAGATACCGATGGGTCCTTATAGATCCAGTTCACCTTTCTGTGGCGGAGAAGCTGATGCCAGCACGCTTCGCTTATGACAAACTCGGCCTCGTAATGAACGAGCCTGAGAGCGTTCACCGGATTGTCATATTTCCCGAGCTTTTCTAGCGATTTTTTCAATGTGTCGAGCTTGTCGCCGGGGTTTTGTCCTCGAAGAGCCTTATCTATCTCCTCGTAGCTAGAATCCGAATGCTCGAATAGTATTGCCCTGATCATTTTATCGATAACGGCTTCTTCGGGGTCGGTTGAACCCCTGCCAGTCCAGTCTAGGAGATTGAATATCCTGGTCTTGTTTGATTCGCTCGTTGTGCTTCGATTAAGCACCGAGCCTGTAATTCTTGTGAGCTCTTCCATCGTTTCGGCAACGTACCTATTTTCATTAGCGTATTTTACGAGAGTGGGTACGGAGAATCTCACCTCGTCCTTTATTTCCTGCGCCCTCGTCCTGACTTCGGTGTATTTACTCGACAGGAGCTTCGTAAGAGAATCCTCTATCGCCCTCGCGTTTGCAGTCATGCCCAGGTTCGTGAATGTAGCGAGACTGAGCGCGTACCGGGCATCTTCGAATGCGACCTTTTCGAGCGCCCTCAGATGCGCTTTTTCGTCTGAGCCTTCGGGGACCGGCTCTGTATCTCTTAAATACACATAGAGCTTCTCATTGATCGCGGAGTAGACGGTATAAAGATACTCATTTAGGTCGATGTACTCCTTCAATAGCGCGGGGAAGAGGACGAGCTCCCCGGGCACATAAAAATCCCCTCTCGAAGGCTTCTGATACCTCTGGGAGTATTCTGTAAAGGAGATATACTCGTTTGACAGCTCGAGTAGTGATGAGAAGAGGCGGGAGACCCTTTCGACCCCTACGTGCACTGCAGCGTGCTCCGCTACGGATGCGTGCCCGTAGTTGAGTACCCATTTTTCGTGGAACTTAGAGGCCCTTTCCTGTCCTAGCTGCTCTTCCTGAATGACGACGCCTATGTTATCACGGAAGCTCTTGGGGCTTCTGCTTACATAGGCGAATATAACAGCTATAACCTCTTCCGGGATATTGCTTACAGTGTAAATATCACGGTCTGTATTGGATACATATCGTTTTATTTCGTTCGGGTGCGGTTTTTCCTCAGCCATTATTCTCCCCGGAATGTCTCGTAGAGCGATGTCGCGGACAGGTTTCAGGAGTCATTATTATACCGGCATCGGTCAGGAGATGGTAATGCTTTCCTTCACCTTCTTTAAAATGTAATTCAGCACCTGGCCGGGCTTGCCGTATATGACCGCATCTACATGGTCATCAGCTGGGCTTTCTTTTTCGCTTATGATAACAACTTTGGCGTTGTTTTCTTTGGCGAGAAACGGGCAAGATGCGACAGGTTCTTTGTCGAGCGCGGCTCCGGCAATTATAAAAAGGTCTGCGTTATGGAGCCTTATCCATGCTTCCCGCGCCTCCCAGTGGGGCAGGGGTTGCCCCGGGAATGAAATCGCGGGTTTTAGCTGATCGCTCCCGCATTCTCTGCAGACAGGAACGGAAGCGCCCTTATCGAGCATGTCTATTATTTCGTTGATCGAATAATCCTTACCGCAGCTGGGGCAGGTGACCCACTGTATGCTGCTGTTTAGCTCGATCACAGTCGTGCTTCCCGCCATGTGATGGAGGCTGTCGGTGCTCTGTGTGAAAATGGAGTCGACATTGCCGAGTAATTCAAGCTCCGCGAGCGCCCTATGACCTGGACCCGGCTCGGCTTTCTGGAGCGAGGGATAAATCTCTCTTATCTTCATCCAGTACTCGGCACGCACGTCCTTGTTTTCACGGAAGTCTCTGATATGAGGGTTCAGTCTGGGGTCCGAAAAATCGGGTAAACCGCTCTCAGCCGATAGCTCGTGCCCCGTGAGGATAACGATCTTCCTGGCCTCCTTGATCCACTTCGCTACGGTGCCGGCGACATCCCTAGTCATCAGGATTGGATTATACAATTTTCGAGTAAATTATGCCAACGAAAGGGATCTCCGCTCTCGATTCGGTACAATATAGTTGCACGATTAGTTTTAGATACAAGGGGGGACGATGTCTAGGTACAAGCCTGCGGAAATTTCCGAATTCAGCGATACGGCGCTCCTGATTTTGTGGGACGACGGACACGAAAGTATTTATCTATTTGAGGACCTGAGGCAGGAGTGTCCGTGCGCTACATGCAGGCAGCTCAGAAAAACGAGTAAAACCGGAAAGCTGCCTTTTAAAAAGACGATCCCCTTGAGGACAAAGTCAACTGCGATTAAGCCTCTCGGCATCGAGCCAGTAGGCCAATATGCATATAAGTTCACGTGGAACGACAAGCACGATACCGGGATTTATACGTATGACTTTCTGAGAGAGCTATGCAGCTGTGAGGAGTGCCGTTCCGGGGACTGACCGGTCATTCTATCTCGAAAACAATATTGACCGAAGCGCCTATGGATATATCGCCGGGCTCTATGGGAGTAGGGGGCGCAGGGGCTGCGGCTTCCTTGGCAAGCGCATAATTTCTGTATACAGGTACCGGGTAATCGAAAGTCGGGGACAATTGAAGGATTTTGGTTAAGCTGACGCCTGCGGCTTTCGAGAGGGTTTCGGCGGTCGCTTTGGCGTCATTTACAGCCGCCTTAAGCGCGTCTCTTCTGTACTCGTTCCTCTTGGTAGTATCGAACGAGAGGTTTTCGATATTGTTTAGTCCCGCTTGGGCGGCGGAATCGATTATCTTCCCGATTTCGTTCAGGTTGTGCATTTCGACGATGACCCTGTTGCTCGCCCGATATCCCTTGAATTCGGTTTTATTTGTCTGGTTGTTGTATTCATAGACCGGGGCGAGGTTGTATCCCGCTGTCGAGACTTTATCGTTTTTACCGAGCTTTGCCTTGATTACCTCGATTACCTTGTTCGTTGTCTCGGAGTTATCCCTGACTGCCTGGGAAGCGGCTTTCGCCAGTGTTTCTACGGACAGTGTCAGATATGCGATATCGGGTGACGCATCCGCCTTTCCGTTGCCGGTAACGCTCAGGGTGCGTTTTCCATTCCGATTATCCTGTGCATGTGTTGCGTAACCTACCGTTGTCATTAGCATTATGCATGCTATTAAAAATACGCTATATGTTCTCATTTAATTTCACCTCGAATATGTTATCTCCATTCTCACATTCGCACCTTATTATACTTATCTTTACGGTCGATTGCATTTCTGGATCTAACTCTCTTTATTAGAATGAAATTAAAGGGGCTTCATGGCTCTTTACTAAGCCTGCCTGTTCAAGTAATACGGATATATATATTTAGAGTGTGCTCTGGTTATTGATTTTAATCATTCTTAATGATAGCTTTCTTAGTCCATGATTGAGAAGAAGCTAGGTTATAAATTCAGAGACGAAAAGCTTCTTAAAACTGCGCTTACCCATAGTTCCTTCGCGAACGAGACCTCAGTCGAAAGTAATGAGAGAATGGAATTCCTGGGAGACGCGGTACTGGGTTTCATAGTCGCGCGCGTATTGTACGACCTGTTTCCTGATGCTTCTGAAGGCAAGCTCTCGAAAATGAGGAGCGCTATAGTGAGCCGTATGAACTTTGCTCATTTCGCGAAGGAGCTCAAGATAGACAAGCAGATGCTGCTGGGTAAGGGTGAAGAGAATACGGGGGGGAGAAAGAGGCAGTCCAATCTCGCGGGTGCTTTTGAAGCTGTAATCGGGGCTATATTTATCGACGGAGGATACAAGAAGGTCTACAGGATCGTCACCAGGCTACTCAAGAATTGCCTTAACGGTAACGAGGAGATTTTCAAGGATTATAAAACTAGGCTTCAGGAAATTGCCCAGCGCCAGTACAAAAAGGTGCCCAAGTATAAAGTCGTGCTGGAAGAGGGACCTCCCCATGACAAGTGTTTCCATGTCGAAGTGAAGCTCGGGAGAAAATGCATCGGCAAGGGCGTCGGGAGGAACAAAAAACAGGCGGAGCAGGAAGCGGCGAAAGAGGGGCTTGAATATATAGAGAGCCCATAGCTCGTCTGACGAATTTAATATTAGTCCTTGTTTTCTTCTTCCAAACCCAGCTCTTCCATCTTCTTCGAAAGAGTGTTTCTGTTGATTCCCAGCATCTGAGCCGCTTTCTTTTTGTTTCCGTTAGTAATTCTCAAGAGGGCTACTATTAGCGGTTTCTCTACTTTTTTAATGACTTGATTGTAAATGTGACCCTGATGGTCGGCGTTTACGGTTTCTATCAAATAGTTGAGCTCGTCTTCTATGAGCTGGTCGAACGACTCCCGCTCCCTCTTTCCCCTTGCTTCTAGATATGGCGCAGCCTCGAGGAGAGTTTTATTGGTTATGACACTGTCCGACGTCAGCACAAGCATGCGCTTTATGATGTTCTCGAGCTCTCTAACATTACCGGGCCAGTTGTAGCTCAGAACGAGCTCTTTTGCTTCTTCCGATACGGTTTTCTTGGCTACACCCAGCTCTTTCGAGTATTTATTCAGGAAGTGTTCGATCAGAGGTACGACGTCCTCGATTCTTTTTCTGAGTGGGGGTATCTCGATAGTTATTGCATTGAGTCTGTAATAAAGGTCCTCCCTGAATCTCCCTTCGGCCACCTCCTTTTCAAGGTTTTTATTCGTCGAGGCTATTATTCTCACGTCCACTGGGGTTGGTTTCTCGCTTCCCAGTCTGTAGAATTTTCTTTCTTCCAATATTCGGAGCAGCTTGGTTTGAAGCTCAGGCGGCATGTCACCGATCTCATCCAGAAGCAGTGTCCCTCTGTGGGCTTCTTCGAACCTTCCCTGCTTAGGCAGGGAGGCGCCGGTGAATGCGCCCTTGTCATAACCGAACAATTCGCTTTCGAGCAGGTCTTTAGGGATTGCGGCTATATTCACGGCTACCAAATTCGCTTCTCTTCTCATGCTGTTTTGGTGTATGGCGCGCGCGACAAGCTCCTTACCAGTCCCGCTTTCGCCGATCACGAGTACGGTAATGTCCCTTTCGACGACTCTCCCGATCATTTTATATATACAGCATCACCTGGGACTTGCCTACTATATCCTGAAGCGAATCTCCTTCCGCGGTTTCAGCCTTCAGCATATCGAGTTTCTTCGAGTTCTCGTAACTCTCTATGGCTCTCTGAACTGTGATTTTTACCTCGTCGAGGTCAAAGGGCTTTGAAATATAATCATAGGCTCCCTGCTTCATCGCATCGATCGCGTTTTTAACTGTATTCTGAGCCGTGATGATGATTACCGGAGGATTGATACCCCTCGACCTGAGTTCTCTCAGCACATCGAATCCGCTCATGTCCGGCATGGTTATGTCTAGGATAATCGAAGAAAAACTTTCCGACGACGCGCTCTCAATGGCTTTGGCTCCGTGATCGGCATACCGGATCAAATAGCCTGCCTTCTCCAGACTCTTTCCGAGCACCCACCTTATGCTTTCTTCGTCATCCACGACAAGTATTTTCTTTTTCATATTTTGATCATTTGATCTGCGAGCGTCCTCGATCTTGTGTGTCGGCTTTCGCGCTGGTTACAAGATTATACGCTAAATTGGAATGTACACCTTGACCGTGGTGCCGGCGCTCGGTTCGCTATCGACGAAAATCGCTCCTCCGTGCTTTGCAATTATCTGATACGCTAAAAACAGTCCAAGCCCGGAACCCTCTTTTTTAGTAGTATAAAAGGGGCTGAATATTTTTTCCAGAGAATCTTTGGGTATCCCGATACCGTTGTCCCTTATCTCTATCGACATAGAGTTCTCTCCCTTCAGCTTATGCTCGGTGATCCATCTGGTGGATACTTCGACGAGCCCTATTTCCGGAATAGACTCGGCCGCGTTTTTAATGAGGTTCAGGAATACCTGCTTCAGGGAATTCCTCTCGCCGTGTATTGGCGGGATCGTTATATCGAAATTCTGCTTGAACTGTATCCGCTCACCCGATACGGACATAGACTCGAGATATATGATTTCCATCAGCAATTCGTGTACGTCTATCAATTCGAAAACTTCTTCGGCGAAAGGCTCTAGCTGCTTGAGCTTATCCAGAAGATCTCTCAGCCTGTCCGTTTCCTTTCTTATTATCTCCGCACATTTGATCGTCTCTCTGTTTGTGGCATCCTCTGCCAGGAGCTGCGCCGCGCCGCTGATGCCGCTAAGCGGGTTCTTCAACTCATGAGCGAGCCCCAGGATAAGGTTTTCAAATTTCGAAGCGGAAATCTCCTGTGTGCTCCTGCTGTTGAGGAATTTTGTGCCCGACATGTCCTTAATCTGGAGTATCGCGCCTTTGAGGTTCCCCTTGTTGTTGAATAATGGAGAAGCGACCGGCTGTATGGATATTCGTTTACCGCTCCTCAAGACCGGGCTAATCTCGTCGCCAATAACGGTTCTACCCTCTTTCATGGCCATGAGGGCGACACTTTCGATCTCTCCGGGCATGAACATTTTGGAATGCTGTCCCCGGGCCTTCTCTCTCGAGATCCTGAAAGTGCTTTCGGCGTTGTCGTTCATGTCGAGTACGCAGAAGTCTTTGTCCAGGAGGATTATTGATTCGGGCAGCGAATCGAATATTTCCTTGAAATTAACCTTTTTTGCCATGGTGAGTGCTTTGTTCGATTTCCTATCTTGGCCGAATAATTGGTGCAGAGCGAGGGCAGCTTAGAGCTTGATGACGGCTGAAGCGCGGCTCTCTTTATGCTCACATTTCATCGGGTTATTGGACTCGGGACTCCCGCGCGAGTAACTGCTCTCTCCTGTTTTAAAGGTCTTCTATCCTTATGAAGGTCGTCTTTGGCTTTATGGTTGAGAACCTGTCTATCTCTTTGAGCGCCGAGATTATGTTCCTCTCCCTAGCGTCGTGAGTCATTATTACGACCGGGACGTCGCCTCCACCGAGGTGTCTTCCTTTCTGAATAACGGACTCGATACTGATACCGTGCTTCCCGAGGCTCCCTGTAATTTTTCCCAGTACGCCTGGTCTGTCCTCCGCCTGAAATCTCAAATAGTATTTGTTCGTGGTATCTCTCATTATTATTAGCGGTAAAGACTTCTTATCGCCGTAAAACCTGGGTGGGGATGAATGGACATTACCTAATGATAAGTCTTTTGCTATCTGCAGCACATCGCTCACGACGGCGCTTGCCGTAGGCATCATTCCCGCACCCATACCGTATAGCATGGTCGGTCCGACCGCGTCCCCGACGATATATATTGCGTTAAACGCGCCGGACACATCGGCGAGCTGGGTTTCTTTTTTTACCAGCGTCGGATAGACGCCGGCTTCAAGTCCGTGTTTCCTTGATTTTGCAATAGCCAGGAGCTTTATCCTGTATCCGAGCTCATTGGCGTAGGCGATATCCAGTGTCGTAATTCCGCGTATGCCTTCCACGTATATTTTGCCGAAGTCAATGAATATGCCGAAAGAGAGCATTATCAGTATGGAGAGCTTGTGAGCGGCATCGATACCGTCGACGTCGAATGAAGGGTCAGCCTCTGCGTAGCCTTCATCTTGGGCTTCTTTTAAAACCTCCTCGAATTCTGAGCCTTCTTCGGTCATTTTAGTCAGAATGTAATTGGAAGTACCATTAATTATTCCGTGAATTGAAAGGATGTTATTAGCCGCGAAGCTCTCCTGTGTTGCTTTAATGACCGGTATTCCACCCCCTACGCTCGCCTCGAAACCGACATCCACTCCTTTCTCCACTGCCTCCCCGAATATTTCCCTGCCGTAATGAGCGAGGAGTGCTTTGTTGGCAGTGACAACGTGCTTTCCGTTTCTGATAGCCCCGAGTACAAGGTCCTTGGCAATACCTGTTCCCCCTATCAGTTCGATAATAATGTGGATGGAGTCGTCTTCAATCAGCTCATGTGCGTTCTTCGTCAGCTTGCCTTTCGGGAGTCTTACCGGCCGTTCCCTGTCGGGGTTGATATCGGCTATCTTTTTCAGATTGAGCCTGATCCCGGTTCTCTTCTCGATTATGTCCCTGTTCTGACTGAGGACCTTAATTACACCGCATCCCACAGTACCGGCGCCGATTAGGCCGACGTTAACGACATTCATGAAATATCTCCTTTCTGATCCGAGGCTTAAGCGAATGTAAACTAGGAATTATACATTATTTTATTTGACTTTAAACGAATCAGCACTTAAATTAATACCCGTTTGTGGGGCCGTAGCTCAGTTGGGAGAGCGCATGAATGGCATTCATGAGGTCGAGGGTTCGAATCCCTTCGGCTCCACCAATTATTTCGGTAGGTAATGTAGCATTCTTACCTTTATATTTCTACTTGGGTACGGTTTTGCGTTCTTAAATAGTTCCTGAAATGCCTTTGGACCATAACGGACGAGATAGTTGTCAAGGATATTGTTTTCGCCGCTGGGTTCATTAGCCAAGCGAATGAAGAACACTCTGGCACTCCGATTCATAAGCTCAATAGCTAGTCTTGGCTCTGCTTGTTTGACACTGTGCTTTTCGACTACATCGTTGGATTAGCGAATGTAATACTTATAACGGGAATTCTCGGCATCCTCTAGTATGGCCTGCACATTAACATCGAGTTGATGTCCATCAACGAGTATTGATTCGTCGCGCTTATATGTCGGGATCGCGCGGTACACACTCTTCAGATTGTCTAATCCCAAAACCAAAATCGCGTTTGCTCTTCCTTTCCCTCCTCGCTGAGCATCCTTCCATGCCATTTTCTGAAGATCCTTATCGGAATATAGCCTATTATTGGACAGCATCATCGTAATTATATCGGGAGACATCATCCAGGCCTCGAACAAGTAGTAAATCCTGACCGTAGGAATGCCTTTAGCCCGCACATTTTTTGTTTCACTTGGAAAGTCTTCTACAACTACCCCCCACGGTCTCAAATGATAATGATCCTGAGAGATCTTTACATTTAAAGTGTCCTCAAATTCCTCTGCTAACTCACGATCCGGGCTTGAATCGAGAATCTCTTTCACTGTTTCCTTCGAATAATCCCGGCAAATTTCTTTCACTTTTTCCCAAGACGCCTTGTGTATCAGAATGCGAAAGTCTCTTTCCTCGCGGGACCGTTTGCTGTCGTAATTAAAGTTGCCGATCAGCCACTTCAACGCTTGCGGATTGGTAAGACGAACTGCGCCACCAAAGGGTTTAGCCATAACTGTAACTTCAGACCGCCCTTCGATGTCAATTAGTGTAGCCGCGCGCTCAAGCGCCAGCATCGTCCGCTCGTCTTCAGGACTTTCGAACAGCACACTGACAAGTGCACCCACGCTGACGCGCAGACTGAGCTCCTCCGTCACGCCAACTTCAATTTCGTCATGATTCGGTCTCATAAAACTCGGTTTCATAGTTTCCAGACTGTTATCGGAAACTTGAAATTGTCAAATTAGTTCCTCGTACTCTATAATTCTAGCCACCCTAGCAACAAGCGGCGCGGCTTACGACAAATCTGCTAAAATAGTTCTGGCTTCTGTCAGATCAGCTGTTGTGAAGCCTTCGGTTAATTTTTCATAAGCATCGTTCAACAATTGTCGGGCCTGTTCAGCTTTGCCTTGATCCCGCCTTAACCGGCTCAAGCTTATCGCGGCTCGCAGCTCCGGCATTCTAGCTTGTAGTTTCTGGGCAACCTCCAGGGCTTGCTGAAACAAATGCTCAGCTGCAGCTACGTTTTCAGGGCTAAGTGCAAGTAGCAGTTCCCCTTTTATCCTGCAAAATTCAGGCAGCAGGGCTCTACCTGAACTGTGGCTTATGATTTGCATAGCTTCGTCAATCAAAATTAATCCCTCTGCAGGTTTTCCCCCTAGACCATTAACTTCAGCTTGAATTAAGAGAAGAAGTGGCCAAAATATTGGCGGTGTTTTTAACTCTTTGTATAAATCTATACCCCGGCGAAACTCCGTAAGACCTTCCTCGACTTGGCCCATACCGGCCAGAGCCGCACTGCGAAGGCATATGGACACAGCCCGCCAAACCTGAAAATCATGTTTCTCTGCGATGTCCAATGCACCCTGCGCACGTTCATGGACGAGTTCTATCTCCTGCCTCCACAGATGGAGGAGGCCATTATGGAATAGAGCATAAGCCGAGCTGAACGGGTGATTCAGCTTGGTAGCTAATACTACAGCGTCGTCCGCCCGTTTTAGCGCGCTGTCAGGGAAGCCAAGCATCCATAGTACGAGTGCAGATGTAGTGTAACACGCTACCCCTGGGTTATTGCCAAGTCGGAAACGACGCAAGCTGTGTAGATCGGGATCGTAATAAGCTATCCCTTTCTCCAAATGTTCCAGACCTAACTTAAGATCTTTGAGGAAAGCAAGGTTATATCCCAGTACTAAATGTCCCTCAACACGCATACTCGCATCATCTTGGCGATCAGCCAAGCTCAATATCTGTTCCCCCATCCGAACTCCCTTCTCAAAATCACCTATATAGATATAAAAGCTGGATAGTCCTCGCAGAACAGGAAATAGTTGGGGGATATCTCCTTCGCCCTGGCAAAGTTCCAAGGCGCGGTTATAGGCTTCCTCAATCTCAGGTGTGAATCCTTTGATGGCCATCAGCGCCCGGGCCAGACTGGTCTGCAACATGATCTCCTGCTGAGCGCGTTCCGGTGTGGAAGGAGTAGAAGCAAGAACGTTCAGCAAATCGGCGGTGAGATCGACCGTAGCATGATACCATCCTTTCGCATCATAGAACAACCAAAGGCAGTCGGTTAATTTGCGGAGCTGTTCGAGATTCCCTTCCGCCACCCAGTAGCGCCAGGCGGTTCGCACGTTCTCGATATCGGATTCCATTTGCTCAAGCGCCTCATCCCGCCTATCCCCTGTCAAACTCTCCCATTGGCGCTGTGTGAACTCGGAGTAGTAGATGGCGTGAGCCCTGCGAGCGGCGTAAGCGAACTCGGGGTCCTCTCCCAGTCGTTCCTCAGCGTATTCACGAATTGTCTGTAGCATTAGTAACCGGGTGCCTCCAGCATCCTTATCAGTCTGTCGAATTAAGCTTTTGTCAATGAGGGATGCTAGTCCATCGAGTATTTCTACGCCTATCTCATCCAGTCGCTTGATCCTGCTAGCCACCACTTCGGCTGCCTCGAATGTGCAGCTTGGGAAAATAGAAAGTAGTGCAAACAAACGCTGCTCGCCAATGTTGAGCAGCTCATAGCTCCAGTCAATGGTGCCGTGCAGTGTCTGTTGCCTGAGCGGCAGGTCACGCGCCCCTCCCCTAAGCAGTTTCAACCTGCTCCCAACTCGCTCGAGCAGTGCCTGAGGTGAGAATAGCCTGATCCGGGCGGCAGCGAGTTCGATTGCCAGTGGCAGGCCATCCAACCGCACGCAGATCTCAGCGACCGCCGGTGCGTTTTCATTCGTGACTTCAAAGTCGGGCTTCACTGCCAGGGCGCGCTCGATAAACAACTGAACTGCCTCAAACTGTGTCAGTTCATCGACAGACTGCAGTTTTAGATCGGCGCGGGGCAACGCGAGCGTTGGGACTGGAAAGATATGCTCACCACGCAGGTGCAGCGCTTCTCGACTAGTCACCAGCAGCCTTAATTGAGGGCAATCTTGTAACATTTCTACAACCTTGGGGCCCACCTCTGTGACGTGCTCAAAGTTATCTAGGAGCAATAAAACCTTCTTTGATCCCAGCTGTTCTTTAAGCTCTTCTAGGATGGGTCTATCGGTGGTTTCCCTAAGACCAATGGTTCGGGCAATAACGGATAAAACAGAATCTGGATCACTGATAGGCGCTAGATCAACAAAGTAAACTCCATCCTCGAAGCGATCAATCAGCTCAGCAGCCGCTTGGAGTGCTAAACGGGTCTTTCCTGTGCCACCAGGACCAGTCAAGGTAATCAGGCGCACACTCTCTCGCATCAGGAGTTCTTTCACAGCCATCACCTCTACCAAACGTCCTATGAATAGTGTAGGCTGAACCGGTAGATTTTTTCTGTGAATCGCAGGGGATGGAGCTAATTTGTTAATTGGAAACATGTTACCCACTTTACTGATATCATAAAGCAGACGAACATCAACCGGCAGGGGAATGTCAAACTGGGCACAGTACCGTTTCAGGTGAGCGGCACTATAGATCAAACCTGCAAGTCTCCCCTCGTTGGAAAGCGCTGTTTTGTTACAGAAATTCAACCCGGCTGCAACCGCAGCAAGCCAAAACTGCCCCCACAAATCGTCAGACAGACTCGGATGAGTTTCATGGACCCAACGCTCAAAGGACTTTCTGGCAGCAATTATAACTGCACACGCCCCTGCCAGCTCGACAGGAGCATACTTTGGATTCGGGATGTCTTGATTTGATAAGTTGACGACCATAGAGACCCATTTCTCGAATGAGGCCCTATCTAATTCGCGGATCAGATATGACATTTCCAGATAGCACTGGTCGTACAGGAGAGGCATATTGGCTTTATATAATGCGAAGTCGATCAGAAAATACCCTTCCAAATTTTCTGAATCGTCTGCAAAATTTGCCAGGATATTGCCAATATTTAAATCGCCGTGCTGAAAGCCTGTGAGCACGTCGATAGGTCTGGCCCCCTTCCACCTTTCGGAGTTTAAACCGTAAATAAGTGGGTTAGGAAAGACTTGTCCTTTGATAAGAAATCCTTCGGCATCAGGATAAGAATGTAATGTGTCCTTTATGAAAGCACCAATTTGACTGCCTGGCTTCAGACGGTAACCCAGCCACTTTTCCAACAATTTCTGTGGATGAAGCGCCTGTTCAAATGTTGACTCGACGTTCCAATCTTTTAATATATGATCGTTTGTCGCGCCAAAAAGAGTCTCCAACCTGCTCTGGCGGTCCTGGGAGGCAAGTGTGCGGAATCGCTGGAGGGACTGACCAGCTAGGGAGTAAAAAAGTGCAACTGCCCCCTCGTGGTCGACTTCATATGCAAGTCTTGCCATATTTTGTTCTGCAAAAACTGTTGGCGCTTGGCTCAAGGCAAGTCGATGTCTTTCGACCTCGGTTGACTTCGCTCTCTCATTGACATGATCGAACTTAACTATGAAATGCTCAACTTGGCGGTTGATCCCAACAGTTACGCTAACTAGATACAGGAAAGCTCCCGTTTGCCCACCTTTGAGTACATCTAAGGGGACGACCTCAAGATTGTGTTTTTCCTTCGCCAAGTCTAATAGGTGCTGGTACTCGCTTGGAAGGTTGCTAAAATCTGGTGGAGCCATCGTAGAAGTCAGCTTTATTGTCAAACTCTACTCAATTATCTGGATAGATATAATATTCTCTTGTATACTATTACTTGTCAAACAACAGCACCCTATGCTGTCCATATTGTGTACTGACCCCCTTTTGTCAAGCTCTGTTTAAATTGGAATAATGAATCTTTAAACTAACAAAAACGGGAGCCAAGGCTCCCTTTGTGTAATTAAGTTGTTCTTAATTCCGTCATCATATCATTAAGCTGTTACTTTTCATCTTCCTATAGCCAGTAACGTTATCATTCCCAATACTCCCGCCATCGCTATAAGACCCCATTCGGATAGGGTTGGGACTCCAGGAATCGGCTTAGGCGGTTCAACTGAAGTCTCGTATTCAAAATATTAGTAGATAGTACACCCCTAGTGCGGTTGCACTATTCGTCAACCGAGAAACACCAAATCGGAGCTAAATAAGCCAAGATAACTCAATTAAGAACTAAGACCCCTTGGCGTATTGACCCATACCTGTAATGTCTATAAGTACAGCAGGCTCATTCCCGACTACCCAAGCATCATGTCCGGGTGGGAGATGAGACACGTCACCCGCAACGAACACCTGCTCCGAGCCGTCATCCATTTTAACCGCAAGGCGCCCAGATACATGATACTGGGTGTGCGGAGCTTGACAGCTTTCAGTCTTAGCTATGGGTTTAACGCTCTCAGACCACTTCCAGCCAGGCTCGAGTGTGGCTCTACCAAACGTTATACCCGCTAAGGTAATCAACTCGACCTTCCCCTTCGAGAAGGTACGCAACTCGTCAGGTTTTTTCATGTTCTTGCTTTCCATCTTCGCCATGTTAACTCTCCTCATTTTACATAGGATATTTTCCGACTGATTGATTCTCCCACATACAATAAACATTTACAAGGTCATAATTTGTTAATGTTATATGTAACAACTCCCCAAATCATAAAGTCCATCTCAGGTGTAATCTCGTGAGGATAATAACTCGGGTTCTCGGGAACCAAATAGACCTTTCCGAGCCCGTCGTCAATATAATATCTCTTAACAGTAAATTCCCCGTTCAGCCATGCGACTATCAAGTACTATCTTGGTCTTGGTTTTAGAATCCCATCTCCTTCGTTTCATGGCTCCCACTCCTTACTCTTTATCAGGGTGTTTTACTAGCTTAATTTTACTAGCTTCTTAATGGGGAGCAGTATAAATACTATAAGCTGCTAACCTATAAGGGGGATGTAGATTTAAAAGACAAACTCGGTGAATGGGAAAATTTCTACAATTACATAAGGCCACACGGTGCGCTTAATGGAAAAACCCCTTACGAGGTCCTCCGTGAAAGATTAAAATGAGGGTTCTATGTCAATGGGATTCGGGAGATATACATATTATAATGGTTAAAGCATGACACATTCAACTCCTCGCAGTTACTTAAAGAAATTAGCATTGATATTTGCCACATTACTTTTTCCTTTCTTAATCCTAGAGTTAGGTTATCGAATAAGCAACCGTTCCAACCCTTATTACGATCAACCTAATAGGAAAAATTATGGATTTTTTAGTAGATACGACCCTTTGCTTGGTTGGAGTGGTACACCTGGAAGCAAGTTCTGGGATACTGACGGACATAATAGTGTTCTTTACGTGAACAATTCCATGGGATTCAGAGATATTGAGCATGAACCATTGAGCAATAAACCAGCAATAGTATTTCTCGGGGGCTCCTATCCGGCGGGTGCGTATGTTAAGTTCGATGAAATTTTCGTCGAACTATTAAGACATAAGCTGACAAATTATGAACTTTATAATAATTCTTTCGACTGTTATGGTCCCGATCAGGATCTATTGTCATTCAAAAACTGGCAAGATCAATATAAGGGACGAATAAAGCTGGTAATCCTGATGGTTTCAGATGAAGACGTTAGAAGAGATAATGTCAGTTTCGTATGTGGAATGCCGAAACCAAAATTCGAAATTGTCCGAAACAAACTTGTTCCCACAGGAGTGCCAGTTCCCATGTCCTCCATATGGCAACGCAAAGAATCAGATCAACAACTTACCAAAATGCGAATATGGAAGAATAGTATTAAAACATTACTTTTTAATTCCTATTTCCTACACGCAATATATGACCGATACGCATATTTCCGGAATTTCCGGCAGGAATATCATGTACAAACAGAGGAAGACCTGACTATTACATCTAAAATACTAGAAGAACTTAAAAAGACCGTGGAGGCGAGAGAAGCAAAACTTGTTATTTTTTTCATTCCATCTGAAGTTAATGTTGAAAATCTATTCGATTCCAAACCATATCAGGAGAAGATTAAGCCGATATGCGTGAAACTCGGTATCACTTGCATTGACCTCTTGCCGGATTTCAAAAAATCCACAAGGAGAACATATAATCATTTGTATGGAGGACATTGGAATCCATACGGTCATAAAGTAGCGGCAGAGGCTATATACAATTTTCTGATAAATGACGATGGGTTGAAGTTGCAATCCAATAATATAAAGAGCAATTAATCATAAAATCATTATCTGTATAGTCAAATTATTTGGAAGTATTGATCATGTCATTGTTTATTAGTATATTCTCATGTTGTCGTTATATTTTCTTTAAGGTAAAGTGTGACAAATAGATGAGTCTGAAGATTGCCACGAAGAAAATCCTTGCCGTTATGACGACGCCCATCCAAATAAGATAGCGGTTAAAAGAATTGCGGAAGCTTTGATTGATTTCATATCTAAGGGAACGAATAATAATGATTAAAAAAGTCATATCAAGGTATAAATATTATATTATTGCTTCGTTACTTATTCTCTTGATATTTACACTCTTCCTGATCTTTACACCAACTGTTAAAAAAAATAAATTCCTAACGCAGAGGGACCTCAAACTGGCGCGTTTAAATATCAGATTTTTTGAAGCTAAGGAGTACCTACAATAACTCACTTATGGTGGACTGTCGGAGTGCTCTAGACAAAATCGATTTACAGTATGCGAACGAGCGAAACGGGTATGTTATGGCGCTTTTTTTAGAAGTTAAAAGGAAAATTCCGGTTAATTAATAGCCGGTTAATTAATAGGAGGTCTTATGCTAGGTGATAAGATTGGTGAAGAATCAGGCGAGGTTACTACGCAGCGAGTACTGCCGAACCCAGGCGGCGCTCCAAAGATGGAGACCACGTTTCAGGTAACCGGCACCCTCCTCGGCGTCGGCCATAAAACAACAGGCACGTATACTTCCATAATGCGACCTGATGGGACCTTATTTGGAGAGGGCCAGGCTATCGTCATGGGCAACGATGGCAATATAGCCACATGGGTCGGCCAAGGTATAGGCACGATTAAGAAAGATGGTTCCGTGAGTTATCGGGGAGCCATTTACTACCAGACGTCCGCCACCAAATGGGCACGACTGAACAGCGTGGCCGTAGTTTTCGAATACGAAGTCGACGCCCAAGGGAACACGAGCGCCCAGTCCTGGGAATGGAAATAGTGAGTAATTGTAGAGGTCCCGCGTCTGAGCTGCAGACCTCTCTCTTCAGTTTTTAGCTTGTAACTCTTCGGCGGACTATACATTTCGAGTATGCATGTACTTGGGAACAAGATTTCGCCTGTAAGCTCCCCTAAAAAGTAGACAGACGATCCACCCGACCTCGGCGTATTTGAAGCCCTGACTTACATTTTAACCGGGACTTCGTCACGACGGATCTAGGTTTCTCCCTTGGGTACGGTTTTGGGTACAGTTCCGTGATCTTTTTTTGAATAGTATTGAAAAAAGCCGAACATTTTTATATGTGGTGGAATGCTACAACTTGCTAATATGATAAGACTTTTTTAGTTCTATCTTGTTCAGTGAAATTCGTGATGGGAGTCAACTGAACAGTATGGCATTCATGAGGTCGAGGGTTCGAATCCCTTCGGCTCCACCAATTGATTTCCATGCCGTAGAGCCTCCACATTTATTAATTCGCCCGAATCTGTTAAAGTGTATTGTTAATATTTGAGTTTTTGGCCATAAAAAATCTCTGATCAAGCTATAAAGTTGGGATATGGAAAGAGCGATAAAACACATAGAGTCAAGAGTAAAGGATAAGCAACTTATAGAGCTCCGCAGGATGGAAATAGTCAAAGCTTCGGTGGAGCTTTTTGTACGCAAGGGTTTTCATAGGACAACTGTTCGGGAGATTGCCCAAAAATTCGGGATGAGCATAGGAACGTTATACGAATATATAAGAACGAAGGAAGACATACTCTACTTGGTTTGTGATTACATACACACGAGTGTTAGCGAGAGAGTCAGGCCTTCTTTAGCGATAACCGGCGATACAAGGGAGACTCTGGAAAAGGCCATTAGATCATACTATGTCATTATCGATGAAATGCAGGATTATCTATTATTTCTCTACCAAGAGACAAAATCTCTGTCCTATCTGGCGAGAAAGTACATATTTAAGGCTGAAGAAGAAATGGCTGCAATATTTGAAGAAATTATACATCGCGGCATCGAAGACGGTACTTTTTTCGTTAGTAAAAAAGACGTAAATCTAATTGCCAATGAAATTATGGTTTCAGGACAAATGTGGGCCTTTAGACGTTGGATACTGCAAAAAAACTACACACTTGAAAGGTTTATAGAAATAAAGTGCAGTCTCATTCTGAGGGAGCTCACCTCTAAGAATTAAATCCCCCTGTAGATTGAAAGCATAAAATCTATCCTGTCCCGCTCCAGCGCTAATTGATTTCGCAATCCCGGAATACCTCTGTAGTTCGTAAAATGGGTGATTATTATGGGTATCCGGACTGAGCGTTCATTCGGGCGATTTTGTTCAAATGGAATACGAGTCGAATGTCCAATCGAAGATATTTGGCGGGTTTTTACACTGAACCGCCTGTGTTAATATAATATATTGCAGGTCTGAAATTCTTTTTCGCAAAAATACTTGACAAAGCTATTTCAAATATACTAGTATGGATATACTGAACGAACGCTCAGTCGCCATGCGTTGGTTGAGAATCATAAATGAGGAGGTTAATAAGATGGGATTGCAAGCTAATGAATACAGTAATCCTTGGCTTAGCGAGGGGGAGGTTCCTCCCTTACCGCTCGACAGGGATCGAATTCACATCATAAGTCAGGGTGTTGCCGACCCATTATACGACTATGATATTATTCCGCTCACCTATACGGAGAGCCGCTGGATGGCGTATGTAATACGCGCCAATGAGAATGATATGAAGGCGATTCTCCCCGAGCCTCTAAAACTAGAGGATGATGTAATTGAGTTCTGGTACGTCATACACAGGAATACTATGATCGGACCGTATATGGAAATGGGGGTGACTTTCTCTGCTTCATTGAAAGCGCAAGACGGACAGACCTATAAAGCGGGGTATTATCCTTATATGTATCTTTCAAATGATTCGGGGGTTTCCGCGGGAAGGGAGCCATTCGGATTTCCGAAGAAGGCTGCTTATATAGCAGCATTCGAACACGGACTCAATAATAATTACTTTAATATGCTCATGGAAAGGCGCGGTTATATCCTACATACGGCGAATGGCCGTTATTCCGACAAGCCTCTCTCTGCGAGGCCGGCCTTTTACGGGAAGACCGATTGGGGCCGCATGAATTACCGTATTACCACAAGGCCGGATGTAACCAACAGCATACATGAAGTTACTTATCTTCCGTCGGAACTTCCACCGGGCTTTGGAACCGGACACCGCTTCATGATGGATGCGTCGAGCATCCGCACGGCTACCGGCAAGGATATTCGTTCCTGGTTTATGCAGGGTACACCATTTGATTATATGGGCGGCCAAATTCCGGCTAAAGAAGTTGTGGGGATAATCAGCTTCACATTCAATCTGATTATTCCTGGGGCTAAGACCATTTGGACTAAAGTTGTGAAAAGAGATCCGGAGAAGGATTTCGGATCACTTCTTTACTCCACTCCGTTCAAGTACACCATGCGTCATCGCTTCCTCCTCCCACAATACAGTCAGGGTGGAGAACTTAAGTAGAGTGTTCGTCAGGAAACCATATTGGAAGATGGTTTGTGTGGAATATTTGTCGTAAACCCATTGCACGATTGCCTCTTGTTCCTATCCTGTGGTGTTCCGATGGGCGTCACAGGATAGGAATTAACGTAGTATAGCAGGGTTCTAACAATGGGTGGAATGCGGGGTTATGAATATTGCAGGTCGGAAATAAATTCGGACGGGTTCTCGTACTAATCTCACAATTAAATCAGAAATGTTTTAAAATGTATTGATCGTATGTTTCTCAAAGTTGCATCGATGCGATTGACAGACGAATTGAACTTTTATATGGAGAGGTATTAATGACTTTAGATAACAAGATGGAAAAAAATCTGAGGAAGGCAAAAGATATTTGGGAGAGGGAATACCGAAATGCTCCGAAGAGAGAAGCGGACTATACGACAATCTCCGGTATGGAGGTAGCACCCCTCGTGACACCCCTGGATCTAACCGGCTTTAATTACGAGAAAAAGCTCGGATTCCCCGGCTCATATCCGTTCACCAGAGGAATCCACAGCACAATGTATCGCGGGCGCCTGTGGACGATGCGCCAGTTCGCCGGGTTCGGTAGCCCCGAGGATACGAACAGGCGTTTCAAGTATCTGATGGAGCAAGGGCAGACGGGTCTCAGCACTGCATTCGACATGCCCACTCTTATGGGATACGACTCCGACCACGAGCGCTCGAGGGGAGAAGTAGGCAGGGAAGGGGTTTCCGTTTCCTCCCTTCAGGACATGGAGGTCCTGTTCGACGGTATAGACCCCGAGAAAGTGACGACCTCGATGACCATCAACTGCAGCGCAAGCGTTATTTTCGCCATGTATTTAGTCATGGCGGAGAAGAGAGGTGTCAGCTTTGGAAAGCTAAGGGGGACACTACAGAACGACATGTTAAAGGAATTCATCGCACAGCGGGAGTGGATATCCCCCCCTGAGCCTTCCGTAAAGATAGTGATAGATGTTATAGAGTTCTGCGCGAAGGAAGTGCCGATGTGGCATCCTGTTTCGGTCTCCGGTTATCACATACGGGAAGCCGGTTCTACAGCCGTGCAGGAGCTTGCTTTCACGCTCGCGGACGGGATAGGATATGTGGAGGAAAGCCTCAAGCGCGGTCTGGATGTCGACGAGTTCGCGCCGCGACTGTCTTTTTTCTTCAATGTGCATAACGATTTTCTGGAAGAGATCGCGAAGTACCGTGCGGCAAGAAGGATGTGGGCTAAGATTATGAGGGAGAGGTTTGGAGCGAAAGACCCGAAGTCCTGGATACTGAAGACACATGCACAGACTGCGGGGGCAAGCCTCACTGCGCAGCAGCCTATAAATAATGTGGCGAGGGTCACTATACAGGCCCTTGCTGCGGTGTTGGGCGGCACGCAGTCCCTCCATACGAATTCGATGGACGAAACACTGGCTCTACCTACGGAGGAGGCGGTAACGGTTGCTTTAAGGACCCAGCAGATAATAGCCGAGGAGAGCGGTGTAGTGAATGCTATCGACCCTCTGGGTGGGAGCTACGTCATCGAATCTCTTACGGACAGGATAGAGAGAGAGGCGTTTGCATATATAGAGAGGATCGATGAGCTTGGGGGGATAATAAAGGCGATAGAAACGGGGTTCCCGCAGAAGGAGATAGCGGACGCGGCATACAAGTACCAGAGGGAGCTCGACGCGGGGATAAAGACGATAGTGGGGGTTAATAAATATTCCACGGACGAAGAGGTATCAATCCCGACTCTTAAGATTGAAGAAACTGTGGAGACGGGTCAGAGTGAAAAGCTGAAGGAGCTCAAGAGAAGCAGGAACAATAGAGCAGTTCAGGCGAGCCTACTTAAGATCGTTACCGGAGCCCGGAACGGGGACAATCTTATGCCTCATATTATAGAGGCCGTCAGGGAATACGCGACCTTGGGGGAAATATGCGATATATTCAGAGAGGTGTACGGGGTCTATCGCGACCCGGGTTATTTTTAATCGTCGGCCGCTGGGAGTTTTTATAAGAAGGAAGCTATAGCATTCACCGGGGTGGGGAAGTTAAAGAAAAAGCCGGAAAGAACGAAGAAAGCAAAAAGTTTGAGAGCCACTATAGCAACAGAACATGAGATTTAAGCACAATGAGCGGGTTTTGATGGTGGCTCTTATATCTTGAATCTGGGTTTGTTATCTATAAAATCACGAAAAAAAAGAGTTAAAAGTGATGTGTCCTCTTGGTTGCCCATTTCATGTCGAGGGTTCGACCCCCTTCGGCTCAACCAAATGATAAGGTTGTTTCTTACCAGATGAGGGGCACGAGTCGGTAACGTATCCCTTCACACTATTCGCGATATCCGGGCAAGTCTCGGTTTAGAACCTCTTCCTCATTCAACGTTCGCAATATAATAATTGCGCAAAGAGGGATAAAGGTCAGGATCACCCAGAACGATCCGAGGGCAAGGGGTGTACAAAAGTACATGGGAATGACGCCCGCATACATGGGATGCCGCACGATGGCTTAAGGTCCGGTGTCAATGACTTCCTGACCTTCGAACACCTCTACGGTGCGCGCGGCAAAAGGATTTTCCTTGAAAGCAAGAAAAACAAGGAAATATCCTGCCAGAATGACCTCATCTGACACAATCACCAGCCACACATGGGAACGTTTGACCACCCAAATCGATGCTCAAGGCCCGTAATTAATAACCCGAGAAAGAATATTATGTTGGCAAGCTTAATAATTGCCTGCTGCTTGGCCTCCTTTTCCCTGAACATTAGCCTTCGCTCTAAAAATTCAGGGGATCTTTTGAGAAAATAAAAAATGACGAAGAGGGCCGGGAGAAATATTAACGCATAGAAGACCCATCCCTCCCAGTATTTAACGGACCCTGCGGACAAAAAAAGCATTGCGACGATGACTACTAAACTTGAGAGGAACAGAAAAAATATTTTTCTCTTGAGTTTTTTCAAGGCTTGCGTGTCCATGACCCCATAATACCACTTTCAACAATTAGTAAGCACCAATTTTCTGCCGGGGATTTTCTCGTGCCGTCCGGAAACGCTGCTAGGTACAGGCATCTATACCCGAACAATTACAGCGGACATTAAAATAAGCGGTAACCGGGCTATAGCCGAGCCAATCGAGCAATGTTTGGATTGTGCTCGCCACAACCGGGCTTCAAAGCTATCGCGTAGTACCGGTTTGCCGAGTATAATCATTATACAAATGGTATAGAAATAACCATCCATATATGACCTGAGGCCGTAATATTATGCCTCGTCGGAGCGTAACATACTGAAATCATATTAATTCAGTGTGAATGGCACGGGGATTGCTCTGATATCCCCGGAAATAATCTCTTGCAAATAATGAAGATTTAAGCGATCGGGCGTAAGTGGACGAAACACTTTTGCGGTATGAAAACTATCTCGACATTTTTATCAAACCCGATTAAGATAAAAATTGAAAACCAGAAGAAAGGAGCATTGAGATGAGTAAAATCGACAATCAATTAAAGGTGGAATCACTCGCTCTGCACGGCGGGTGGGAGCCCGACCCCACGACGGGAGCGAGAGCGCTCCCTATTTATCAGACAACGTCATTTCAATTCAAGAGCTCCGAGCACGCGGCCAATCTTTTCGGACTGCGCGAGTTCGGCAACATCTATACGAGGATAATGAATCCGACACAGGACGCCTTCGAGAAACGAATCGCCGCCATGGACGGCGGAGTAGGCGCCCTTGCTGTTTCGAGCGGGCAGTCGGCGACGACAATGTCACTGCTCAATATCGCCCAGGCGGGAGATGAGATAGTATCCGCGGATAACCTCTACGGAGGAACATATAACCTCTTCCACTACACTTTTCCGCGCCTCGGGGTAACGGTAAAGTTCATTAAATCGAACGATCTAAAAGCGTTACAGAAGGCCATAACGCCGAAAACGAAAGCCGTCTTTGCCGAGTCCATCGGGAACCCAAAGCTCGATGTCGCCGACCTCGAAGGGATATCGGGCTTGGCTCACAAGAACGGCATACCGTTCGTGCTTGATAATACCGTATCCCCTTACCTGTTGAGGCCGTTTGATTTCGGCGTGGATATCACGGTTTATTCCGCGACAAAATTTATCGGCGGCCACGGGACCAGCATTGGGGGAGTCATCATAGATTCCGGAAAATTCGAATGGGACAGCGGCAAGTTCCCACTCATTTCGGAACCCGACCCGAGCTATCACGGTTTGAATTTCGTTGAAGCCTTGAAACCGCTCGGAAATATCGCCTATATCATCAAAGCCCGGGTAACCTTGCTGAGGGATCTCGGTATGGCTGTATCTCCTTTTAACGCGTTCCTTTTCTTACAGGGTCTCGAAACGCTCCATCTCCGCATGCCGCGTCATTCGGAGAACGCGCTCGCGGTGGCAACGCACCTGAAAGAGCATCCGAAAGTGACCTGGGTCAATTATCCCGGGCTCGGCGACAGCCCGGAGAAGGAAAGGGTGGAGAAGTACCTGCCTAAAGGAGCGGGAGCGATTCTGGGATTCGGCATTAATGGCGGGCTAGAAGCGGGAAAGAAATTCATCGATTCGCTTCAATTGATTTCTCACCTGGCGAACGTCGGCGATACGAAGACCCTCGCAATTCATCCGGCGACGACTACGCACCAGCAGCTCTCTCCGGACGAGCAGATGTCGACCGGCGTGACTCCCGATTTTGTAAGGCTCTCCGTTGGTATAGAGCACATCGACGACATTATCACCGATATAGACCAGGCGCTTGAAAAGGCCGTATAAGAATGGGTGGCAGGCGCATCGGTATAAATACGCCTGCCGCGATTAAAGAGGTTAATGGGTGAAGACAAAGAAAGTAGATATACATGAGGGTGGAGTCGGTGTCGTTGAGACGCAGTACTTTACGATTGACAGTATTACGCTCGAGAGTGGAGAGAAGCTCGGACCCATAACGCTCGCGTATGAGACTTACGGCGTACTGAACGAAGTTAAGTCGAATGCCGTACTGATACTACACGCCCTCTCTGGCGACGCGCACGCCGCCGGAGTAGATAGGGACTATAGGAACCCCGGCTGGTGGGATTCGATGATAGGCCCGGGCAGGGCCTTCGATACGAACAAGTATCTCGTGATCTGCTCGAATGTCCTCGGGGGATGCAGAGGGACGACGGGACCCTCGAGTATCAATCCCGCGACAGGCACTCCTTATGCCCTCGATTTTCCGCTAGTCACCATTAACGATATGGTGGATGCGCAAAAGCGTCTTATAGATCATTTGGGCATCGATACGCTTCTGACGGCGACAGGGGGTTCGATGGGCGGTATGTTGGCGCTCTCCTGGCTCGTAAGGTATCCCGACAGGATCAGAAGTGCCATCCCCATCGCGACGGCAATAAAGCACTCCCCCCAGCAGATAGCGTTTAACGAGGTGGGGAGGCAGGCGATCATGGCCGACCCGTTCTGGAACGCGGGGAATTATTATGGAGGGCTCCCCCCGGCAAAGGGGCTCGCGGTTGCCAGGATGATCGGTCATATAACCTACATGAGCGATATATCCATGGAAGAGAAATTCGGGAGACAGAGGAAGACCGGTACTCAACTCTTCAAGTTTACAGCCGATTACGAGGTCGAAGGCTATCTTCGTTACCGAGGAGACAGTTTCGTGAAACGGTTCGATGCCAATTCTTACCTCTATATAACAAAAGCGATGGATAACTTCGACGCAACGCAGTGGAGACCCCTGCATGACTCTCTCCAGGGCTTAAAGACGAAGGTGCTTGTTATTGCTTTTAAATCGGACTGGCTGTATCCGGCCTATCAGTCGAAGGAGATAGTCAAGGCGTGCAAGCGCTCTGGCATAGAGACGACGTACTGCGAAGTTCACTCCACGTACGGGCATGACGCGTTCCTTCTGGAGATAGAAGAGGAGACGCATCTTATCTCGCATTTCTTGAAGAAAGTATTCAGCGAATGCGAAACACCCCTGAGATTATGACATATGAGAACGTCCATTTTGACCACAAGGCAATATTAAAGTTAGTAAAATCACATACCACTGTTCTGGAACTCGGGTGCGGCACCGGGGAGCTGCTATCTCTTCTGATTAAAGAAAGAAGCGTACGCGGTCAGGGCCTGGAGATAGACGACCAGGCGATATACTCATGCGTTGCCAAGGGGCTCAACGTCATCCACGGGGATATCGATAGCGGTCTGGCCGAATACGAAGATAAATCATTCAATTACGTCATCTTGAACCAGAGCTTTCAGCAGATAAAACATCCGGATTCGGTGCTAACCGATGCCCTCAGGGTGGGCAGGAAGGTTATTATAAGCTTCTCCAACTTCGCCCATTACGTATCACGTTTGCAGATATTCCTGAGAGGTAGGACACCCATCACAGCATCGCTGTCCTACCAGTGGTATGAGACTCCCAATCTCCATTTCCTGAGCATTTTAGATTTTAAGGACTATTGCCGCTTGAAGAAGATAAAGATAGAGAGGGGCATTTATATAAGCGGGAGCAAGCGTATAAAACTCTTTCCGAACCTGCTTGCGGAGACAGGAATTTTTATGGTGAGCCGGGGGTTGTGACATGTCTTCCGGACATGACGGTTAATCGTAGAACCCAAGCCGGGTGTAATATAAGAGCGTACTCGCACCATTGGATACTCACCCTCAAATAAGTATTCCGACCCTAGTTTCTGGAATAGACATTTTCGCTCCTTCGGCGGCTGTAGTAATCCAGACACTCGGTTTCGCGGCCGCGTATGACCCTCCTCCCCGACAAACGCCCCTGCCACTCGGTGACGACCGTGCACTGGTCCTCCTCTCCGTCCTTCTCGTAATATACTATGACCCAGTCCCTCAACCTGCCCAATTTGTGCGCCAGGGGAGAGTTCGAGTACAGAACGGTAAATGACCAACCTTCTTTTTCTTTATGATAGATCGGTAGCCATCTTTCACCCGACGGATTGAAACGTTTAGGCGCTATTTTCTTAAGCTCTCCGCGCGTAGCTTTTTCCCTGTACTCTTTATCGGCTTCCAGTATGAGCTCGATGTCCGGATTATGAAGGTCGAGCTCTCTCATTTCGTGTTCGAGCCAGCGGAGCCTTCGCGTACGGCGCCTGGATGACCGGGAAAGGATTCCGGACAGGGCGTCCTTTATTCCCTGAACCTTTCTCCTGCCGAGACCGGGGACTCTCAGGAGGCTGCCGTCGTGAGCCGCTATTTCGAGTTCCTCTAGGGTCTCAATTCCTAGTGTTTTATGTATCTCATGC
The DNA here is from genome assembly GCA_044451425.1 of Thermodesulfobacteriota bacterium. GTDB lineage: Bacteria > Desulfobacterota_D > UBA1144 > Nemesobacterales > UBA2774 > 2-12-FULL-53-21. Next base: position 5,933 of record JBIOKC010000004.1, on the reverse strand, counting down.
GCAGTCTTCACGCCTATGCCTGGCACAGTCTCGAAAAGCTCCTCAGGGGATACCTGACCTTCGAGCCTCTCGAGAAGCCCTATTCGTCCTGTCGAGAGGAGCTCCGAAATGACGGCGGCTATACTTTTACCGATGCCCGGCAGAGATTCGAGTCCTTTTACTCCTTCGGATGAGACAATCCGTGAAAGGAGGATACGGGAGTCCCTGACGGTCTGAGCGGCATACAAATAAGCTCTGACGCGGTAGGTGCCTGCCCCCTGGACTTCAAGCAAGGAGGATATACGCTCGAGGGTGTCTGCGATCTCGTCGTTGCTGAATACAGGACCCTTTATCATTTTATAATAATGTTCTCGCTCGTTAATGAGATGATAAGAGAAACGTGAGAGAGTTGCAAGAATGCGGAGGGGGATTAATTCATTCTGGTTCGCGGTAATTCCGACTATGTTCGGTTTGAGAAGAGAAAAAAAAGAGAAAGGTGGACAGGAAGTCCGCCTTTCTCCGAATCTTGCTATCGTGTACTGATCAATGAATGTGTTCTTATTTCGTTATGTTCCTCTTTATCGGCTGATACTGATTCGGGCTTCTGCTTGGAACGGGTTTTGTGACGAAGCTCTCCGATTCCCTGGATTTATTCAATTCGTGTTCGGCAAGCAGGGCCATAGCCGGTGCCGCTAGATATTCGAGTCCCTTAAGCGCCATTACTGAGCCGAGCATAAAGTGCAAGCCGAGGCTCGGGACCAGTATGAACGATAACCCGCCCAGGGCGAGAATGAGAATTCCTATGACAGTTTCTGTCTGCACCGAGCTCAGTGCTCCCAGTCCTAGGGGGAGTTCTTTGAATTTATTTGTCCTCTGCCATGCTATCTCATTTTTAAACAGGCACGAAATGCTTGCGACTATATATGTGTGCGAGAGAGCGCAGTTGGCTATGAATGCGCCTATCGTGTCCTTGAACGGGCACTTGAGGTATACGTGGTAGGTGAGCCATCTCAGCGTGAATCCGCATACTAGTACGACGAGGGAAGTGATCCACATCGCCTCAGGGACCTTTACGACCTCATGTTGAAGCGCCATCGATACCATGGCTGCGAGCCCGAACGGTATGAAGAGTGAGCCTATGCCGAGGTTCAGGTATCCGAACCCGTGGTTAAGGTGATGGACCTTCTGGAGTTTGGTCATAGCCGAGGGCTTGGCCATGAACTTTGGCAGATAGAGTCTGAAATGCCGCTTAAGCTCCTGAACAGGCCCGAATGTCCATCTGAAACGCTGTTTTTTGTAGCCAAGGAATGTTTCAGGAATGAGTCCGCGACCGAACGTCTCGTTCGTATAAACCGAGGAATAGCCCGCAGCGTGGATGCGGATTGATAGCTCCGAGTCCTCCGTCTGGCACCATTCAGCCCATCCGCCCGCTTCTTGGAGCGCTTTCTTCCTTATGAGACACATCGTTCCCACTGTAAGAGTCGCGTCCCGCTCGTTTAGACTCGGCATGACCGTCTCAAAGAAGTATTTGTATTCCCAATAACAAATCCTCTTATAAAGACTCTGTCCCCACTCCCTGTAATCGTGAGGGGTCTGAACGAAGCCCATCTTCGGGTCTTCGAAGTAGCCTACGAGGCGGTCTAGGAAATCGGGATCGACCTGGTAGTCGCTGTCGACGACGCCTATGATTTCCACGTCCAAGTGCGTGTGCCTGAGCGCAAAGTTAAGCGCGCCTGCCTTTGCGCCTTTAATCGGGTCCACATGGAAGAATCTGAAATTCTCTCCCAATTTCGTACAGTGCGCTTCGACCGGCTTCCAGAGATTCGGGTCCTTTGTGTTATTGTCGATGACCATTACCTCAACGTTCGGATAATCTAGCTTCGCAATGCTGTCTAGTGTGGCAATAACAATGTCGGGGGGCTCGGAATAAGCCGGCACCTGCAGACAAACCTTAGGGAAATGTTTCAGCTGACCCGCGGGCAATGGTGTGTTAGGCCTTTCCCACTTTACCCTTCCGAGGACCTCCCATTGCTCAAATGCTGTGATAATCCCCCCGAAAAGGGTCATGAAAAGAAGCGGATACCCTATGTACATCAATACCCGGGTTAAGCCGCTCACCTCTACTGACGTTATAAACCAGAATCCCCAGATCATTCCGAATAGGGAGAAGAGGGCGTAGGTTACGAGCAGGAGCCTCCCCGCTATTGTGAAGTTTTTAAGGAGCCTATGGGCTATGAGCATTGTCGTAGCGCCCACAGCCGAGAGGGTAATTATTTCCGGCACTGAATACCCCAATAACCATATAATCAAAGCCGCAACTATATTGACATTCACATACTCGATAACGCTGTAGTAATGTCTTTCTTTGCCTATCAGGTTCTTTACAGTTACGAGTAAGACCGACAGCGCAAAACTTACGGCAGCGTAGATATAGCCAGCAGTAATTAACTCGCCAAAATTAAACATCTTACGTGTTTTCCTCCTTTAGGAATCTGAATATTCGTCCTAATATGCGTAAAATTTCCCATCAATTTGACCTCTATAATCTCACTACCCCTTGCCTGTTTTTGATTTACAATGGAAAAACGTATGTGAAGCGAAAATCAAGTTTCTAATGCCTTGGCAATATTCATGGAAGGGAAGATAACCATAGCCTCTTTAATGCTGAAGTCTTTAACTTAAAAGCCGTGACACGCGTTTTTACAACTTTTATATGCATTTGCTTATAATATGTTGCAAGTATCATACCAATTCAAGGGAAGATCTTTGTCTAATGGTTGTGAATGGTTATAAAGGCCCTCAGGTCTTTTTTTGACACAATTGTGTAATTTTACACTTATACACTGTGCGCAATTACACAATCATTGAGACGCACAGTTTTCAGACTGCAAACAAAAGCTAACGAGAGATTAATGCGGAGTGTTAAAATACGCTTGGCAAGCGGAGTCGGCTAATTCCTGCTGCTTATCATTAGAAGCGGGCAGTCTGTTTCTCGAGCGATCCTGAGGGTGAGTATCCCCAGGGACTTTTGACGTCTTCCGACCCTCTGAATGCCCAGTATTACGAGATCGCTTTCGGCGGCGCGGTTGATTATATGCCCCGTGATGTCGTCGGAATTCTCGACTTTGATCTTGATATTGCCCTGTGCTGCCTGGTCGGCTGCGTAAATGAATAGTTCTTTTCGTGCCCTCTCAACGGATTTCCAATCCGAGCCCTCCGGCATTACCCTCAAGAAAGTGATTTCCGGACTTCCCGAACGGCATATGCTCCCCAGTAACCGTGCCAGGAGTTCCCCGTGAGCCCCTCTGCCTCCGACCGGGACAAGGATGCGTTTCGCATCGAGTATTTGCCAGTCGCGGGGTGCGCGAAGTATGACCACGTCACTATCGACGCTGTTTAGGAGCTTCTCGAGATTGTTCTCGGTGTGGCTATCGGTGAAATGTGTAAAACCGAGCAGAAGACTTTCGCACCTATGGGTCTCTGATACACGTATGATTTCCTGCCAGGGTTTCTCGGCTATGGTGACAAGGGCATCAAGAGATAATCCGAGATTAAGCGAAGCGGATACCGCCTCTCCCAATACCTCCTGCGCATTTAATACCAGGTCCTGATTCCCGTATCTTTCCTGCTCGCTTTTTGCAATTACGACGGATAATAGCAGCACCCTACCTATCTTGGGGGCGCAAGGCGTTCGCGACTGTAACCATAGCGGCCGCGTTCGTCGGATTTGCTATCGGGACCAGTACAAGAGGACTTCTGCCCCTGAGTTTGACGAGCTCGGGATCGAAGCCCTCCGATGACGCATCGAAAATCCTTGCGCTGCGCCCAAAATGTATCATATACAGAACCCCGCCGATCAAGAGCCATACCAGTGCGATTAACCCGGCATGCGGGACATTGATGCCCTGCCGGAGGAGTTTCCAACAACCATGCTACTCCAAAACATGCCGGGATGAATTTGGTACCGTGAACGGCTTGCCGAATTCCGACGATCCCAGTGGGGATAATATACTTTTCACATCGGTGCGTAACCATTAGGTCTTTTCGAGAAGTCTCTTGTAATGCTTCAGGTAAACATTGCTCGATGTTTTCCAGGAATAATCCATTCTCATCCCGTCTTTAATCAAACTGACCCATTCTTCGTGATTTTTATATACCGTTAGTGCGCGTTCTATGGAGTCTATCATATCATGCTCGTTGAAATGCTTGAAAATGAAACCGTTCCCGGATTCCGTGTTTTCGCTGTAATCCACGATCGTGTCGATAAGCCCGCCGGTTCCCCTTACGATCGGTACAGTTCCATACCTGAGTGAGATCAGTTGGCCGAGCCCGCAGGGCTCGAATCTGGACGGCATGAGGAACATGTCGCATCCGGCGTATATACGTCTTGCCTTATTCTCGTCATAACCTATTATCGCCTTAAAGTTGCCTCTGTAATCATCGGATACGTTTTGCAACAGTCTCTCGTATCTTTTGTCCCCCTTTCCAAGCACGATGAGGTCCACGTTGAGATCGAGAATACTATTTAGAGACCTTACTACCAGGTCTACGCCTTTTTGCAGGGCGAGACGCGATATCACACCAATTAGAGGCTTGTGCCCGTTGCCGTTGAATCCCAGGATACTCTTGAGTTTCGCTTTATTTTGAAATTTGCCTTCGAGATTGCTATACCCGTAATTAAAGAAGATAGACTTGTCCGTTTCTGGATCCCAGTCGTCATAATCTATACCGTTCAGTATCCCTACCAGCTTCCCTTCGCTTGCAATTACCCGAAGCACTCCGTCGAGACCGTATCCGTATTCGCGCGTCCTGATCTCTCTTGCGTATGTGGGGCTCACAGTTGTGACCAGATCGGACGTGATTATTCCGCCCTTTAAAAGGTTCACTCTTCGGTAAAATTCGAGATGCTCCGTATTGAATAGTGACTGGTTGAGGCCGAATTTATCCAGTATCTCCTTTCCGTATATGCCCTGGTAGGAAATGTTATGTATGGTGAATACTAGTTTCGAGTCTTGGAAGAAGGGATCGTTATTATAATGTTTTTTCCACTTGAGAGCTATTGGGGCCATGGCGGACTGCCAGTCATTACAATGTATGATTTCGGGCTTGAATTTGAGTGCCTTTGCAATCTCGAGCGCTCCCAGAGAGAAGAATCCGAATCTGACATCATTGTCGGGATAATCCCCGTTTTGGGTCGTATATAGAGAATCGCGGTCGAAAAACTCCTCATTACACAGTAGATAAACCGTTACGCCCTCTACTTTTGTCTCCTTTATCTTGCCTCTGTAAGCGAGCCAGTCGATGCTCACCAGGACTTCCTGGCTTAACGTCTTGACGTCGAGTTTCAGTTTCCTCAGATTTTTTTCGACTTCTTTGTAATAAGGGAGTACTACCCTTGTATCGCATCCGATGTCGTTCAATTTTTTAGGAAGCACCCCTATGACGTCAGCGAGGCCCCCGGTCTTTGCGAGAGGCTCCATCTCGGAGGCGATAAATAAGACCTTTATCACTCAAACTCTCCCTCTTTGTTATTTCAAACCAGCGCAGGAATCAAGTTAATTATAAATAGAAATTTCGAGAATGTATTTCCTTTAATAAAATTACCAGATTTTTATGCCCTATTGTTAGTTTCCGTAATCTCTCTTAATTTTTTTGCTAAATTCCTGTCGATATCGTCGGGCTTGAGCCTCCACTTCCAGTTGCCTGTTTTCGTTGACGGTTTGTTCATTTTCGCTTCGGATCCCAATCCTAGTATGTCCTGCATCGGGATTATCGATGTGTTGGCAATCGACGACATAGAGAGGCCGATGAATTCCAGGCAGACTTCACTGGCATCTATTTTACGTCCTATGTATTTATAAAACCGTTCTTTTTCTTCTTTTCCTGCTTCTTCTTCCCACCAACCAATCACCGTATTATTGTCGTGGGTGCCCGTGTAGACTAAGCAGTTAGGG
>JBIOKC010000003.1:0-36609 GCA_044451425.1 Thermodesulfobacteriota bacterium | reverse complement strand
CTTCCCAAGAATAACGCACTCTGAATAAATAACGCGACTGGAATGAGTGATAAAGAGACCGTCCACCAGAGAGAATCAGGCGTTCAAGTCGCCGGCACTTCCTGATATACGCTCAAGCAAGCCTATTCGACGGTGACTACCTTAGCCAGATTCCTCGGCTGGTCGACATCCGTCCCCTTCATAACGGCTATGTGATAGGCGAGGAGCTGAAGTGGGATAATGGAGATTATGGGACTCAAGAGATAGTTACTCTCCGGGAATTCGATCATACGGTCAACGTTGCCACTCAGCACCTCGGCAGAGGAATCGGAGGTGAGGAATATCACCTTGCCTCTGCGAGCCCTCACTTCCTGCAAGTTGCCCAATATTTTTTTGAACGTAATACCGTTATTGGGCGCAATCAATATGACCGGCATATCTTCGTCTATGAGAGCTATCGGGCCGTGCTTCATCTCGCCCGCAGGATATGCTTCGGCGTGTATGTAAGAGACCTCTTTCAGCTTCAACGCACCCTCAGAGGCCACGGGATGGCTTATCCCTCTGCCCAGATAGAGAAAATTCCTATACTGAAAGAAATCCTTTGCGAGCTCCCTCATATCGTCATCGAGCCCGAGCGTGATCTGGATAAGCTGAGGTACCCTTATCGCGTCTTTAAGCAACCTGATACTTTCTTTTTTGCCGAGCCGTTTTTTAATCATGCCGAGGAAAATGGACAGGAAGAAGAATATTATGAGCTGAGTGGTGAACGCTTTCGTCGAGGCCACGCCAATTTCGGGCCCCGCATGTGTGTAGATCACGTTATCGGATTCCCTCGCTATCTTGCTCATCAGAACGTTGGTTATACCGAGCGTCTTGGCCCCCCTGGACTTAGCCTCCGAAAGAGCTACCGAGGTGTCCGCCGTTTCTCCCGATTGCGATACGGCTATCGCGAGTATCCCTCTGTCTATAATCGGGTTCCTGTATCTGAACTCGGACGCTATCTCCACCTGGACGGGTATCTTCGCTATAGTCTCTATCATATACTTGCCGATCAGAGAGGCGTGGTAGGAAGTGCCGCACGCCAGTATGACTATGCGTCTGACATTCTTATACTGATCTCCGTCGATGCCGTCGAAGAATACCTCCCCCGTCTCCTCGGAGAACCTGCCGCGCATCGTGTCGAGCACGGCCTGGGGCTGTTCGTGAATTTCTTTAAGCATGTAATGGCGGAATCCGCACTTCTCGGCCGAAACTGGGTCCCAGTTGATCTCCTGCACCATCCGCGGAACAGGGCTCCCGTCCGCATTCGTTACCCTGATGTGCTCCTTTTCGAGTATGGCCACATCCCCGTCCTCCAAAAATATCACGTTCCTGCAAAAGGGCAGAACGGCAGGCACATCGGACGCCAAAAAATTCTCGTGCTCTCCGGTCGCTACTATCAGCGGAGAAAATTTTCTGGTCGCCATCACTTTTTCAGGGTCTCTATCCGATATCGCCGCTACCGCATACGAACCCTCGACCCTCTTGAAGGCGGCACGAAACGCTTCTTCGAAAGAGAGACCGCCGCTCGAACAATCCTCTATTAAATGTGCAATCACCTCTGTATCGGTATCGGAACTGAATTTGTATCCCTTCTTAATGAGCTCTTCCTTAAGCTCCATATAGTTTTCAATTATTCCGTTGTGAACCACAGATGTTCCGCCTGAAGAATGCGGGTGTGCGTTCTTTTCAGTGGCGCCGCCGTGTGTCGCCCATCTCGTGTGCCCGATACCGAGTGTGCCTTCGAGTTCGTGCTTGCGTAATTTATTCCTCAGGTTGACGAGCTTTCCGGTGCTCCTGAATACCCTAGGGCGCCCGCCTTCCATAAGAGCGATTCCTGACGAATCATAACCCCTGTACTCAAGCCTCGCGAGCCCCTCCAGCAGCACATTAACTGTTTTCTTCCGATTGCCGACGTATCCGACTATCCCGCACATCTATTTCTTACCTTTTTCGTTTTTCGGTTTTTTCTTCCAGTTTTCTATTACCGTCTGCTTCGCCCTGCCGATCGCGAGCGCGCCTTCGGGGACGTCTTTGGTGATCGTTGAACCCGCCCCTGTAGTAGCGCCCTTTCCAATCTTGACCGGAGCAACAAGCATCGTGTCGCTGCCGATAAACACGCCGTCCGCAATTATGGTCTCATGTTTTTTATACCCGTCGTAGTTACAGGTAATCGTTCCCGCACCTATATTTACATCCCGGCCTACTAGAGCGTCTCCCACATATGACAAATGGGGGACTTTTGAGCCCCTGCCGATTACAGACTTCTTGATCTCTACGAAATTCCCTATTTTTACGCCGTCCATTATTTCCGCTTCCGGACGGATGTGCGCGAAAGGACCTATCGTTACATCGTCTCTTATGAGGGACTTGGTAATATATGAGGACATCTTTATAGTAACATTCTTTCCAAGCACCGAGTCTTCGATCCAGACCCCCGGACCTATCGATGAATTCCTGTCTATCACGGACTTCCCGTATATATGGGTATTCGGATATATCACGCAGTCGACGCCTATCTTTACTTCAGGAGAAATATAAGTTTTACCCGGATCTATGAGGGTCACTCCAGAACGCATTAGGGAATCATTGACCCTCTTCCTGAGAACAGATTCGACCTCGGAAAGCTGCACTCTATCGTTTACCCCCATGGCCTCGCTGCTGTCCCTGACTTGAACCCCCGCGATTTTACGTGATCTCCTTGCGGCAATGCCGATTATGTCCGTAAGATAATATTCCTTTTGCTTGTTCCCGGAACCTATGCCTCTCAAAGCTTCCCACAGAAATCCGGATTTCACACAATATGTGCCGGAATTTATCTCATCAATTTTTCTCTGCTCCGGAGATGCGTCCTTCTCTTCGACAATCTTCTCAATCGCTCCCTTACCACTTCTGACTACCCTTCCGTAGCCAACAGGGTTTTCCAGGCGCGAAGTCAAGATCGAGACATCGGCTCTTTCGCTCTCGTGTTTCCTTATGAGACTTTTAAGTGAGGCTGTAGTTATAAGCGGGAAGTCACCGTTCAGAATCAGTATATCGCCTTTAAAGGCGCTTAGTACACTACGAGCGCAGTTCGCGGCGTGACCCGTCCCAAGCTGCACTTTCTGCTCTACGAAGATGAGTCCTTTTGCATCCAACGATTTTTTTACGTCATCCCGGCCCTGCCCCAATACTACGACTATTCTTGCAGGCGATACGCCCTTGACAGCACCAAGGACATAATCCAGCATGGGTTTTCCCAAGACCGGGTACAGCACTTTGGGAATATTCGATTTCATCCTCTTCCCAACACCCGCGGCAAGAACGACTGCTGCAATGCCCATGTCTAAATATCAAACCCTCCCGTATCTGTCTTCAATCCTAACTATATCATCGATTTCGGGAGTCGATACCTCTAATACATCGCATTCTTCGATAGCAGTCATCCTGTGCTTAGTAAAGGGCCTTATCCTGACTGAGCTCCCGGCTGAGAGAGTCACGGTTTCTCTCACGCCACCCTCTTCCTCTATATCCATCGTCATCTTCCCGCTGTAGAGATACAGTGATTCGTCCTTAACTTCGTGATACTGATAACTCAGGCTCTCGCCTTTGTTAATATGCAGTATCTTTCCGACATACTTGTCGGTATGAGCCCACCATAACTCATAACCCCACGGTTTATCGACCTTTTTTATATTAGTTTTAATCATAATCTATTCGTATTCCGGCAGTATTTGAAACTTAGGCGTATTTCCTCCGACTGACGGAAATTACGCTTTTAAAACGGTATATCGTCGTCCGAACCGAAGGAATCCTCTTCTATCTCGAAGTCCTCCGGGGCGCGGTCATCGTGACTCGAAGAAGCGTCCGGCTTGGCGCCGACAGGGCTCAGCATTTGCATGTTTTTTGCTATGATTTCAGTAGTATATCTGGTTTTACCCTCTTTGTCCTCCCAAGAACGGGTCCTTATGGAACCCTCCACATAAATCATCTTGCCTTTCGAGAGATACTCCCCACAAATCTCGGCTAACCTTCCCCAGGCAACTATACGGTGCCATTCGGTATATTCCTGCTTTTCGCCGTCCTTATTCGTATGCCCCTCCGTAGTAGCGATAGTGAAATTCGCTACCGCCTGGCCGCTCGTCGTATACCTGATTTCGGGGTCGCGGCCCAGGTTGCCGATCAAAATAACCTTATTTACTCCCCTCATTATTATCTCCCTGAATATATTATATATCTAAGTGTGAATTCTATCATTAGAGGTTCTGAAAATCCAGAAATCAGAAAAGATGAGAGGAAAACGAGAGGAATCGGTGGAGTATCCTGCCCGTCATGCCCCATATTATGTACTGCTCGTAGCCGTATACATAATCCTCGACCAGCTTTCCGTTTCGCTCCCGGAAGCGTGTCTTGAAGTTTCTTTCGTCCTTTAAATGCCTCATCGGAATCCACACGACGGCTTCCACTTCATAGAGGTTAGGCTTTATCAGAACCTCTTTTTTGAGTATTGAGACATACGGGGTGACTATGTAGTTGCTCGCCCTAGGGTTATTGGGATTTATATCGTCGAGCTCTCCGATTACCCGGCCGCTGGTATAGAGATCGACTCCCACTTCCTCGTACGTCTCGCGTATCGCGGTGACGAGCTCGTCCTTGTCCCCTTCCTTCATCTTTCCCCCCGGAAACGCCATATGCCCGGAGAAGGCGTCGATATCGCTTTCGGGTCTCTTTATGAATAACATGGTCAAATCATGAGCGCTTTCAGCCAATATCATCATGACCGCGGCGTGAACGTAATCCCCTTCACCCGATATCTTTAAGGGGACTCTCGATCTTAAAAGCCCTTCTAACTCACTCGCTGTACTCTTTTGTGAATGAATTTCCATGTTCTTATTTTGTATCCGGATTTCTCTTCAAGACATTTTCGAAAACCCCGTAAGCCGAGCCGTCGAAGAGAACGAAGAACACTTTTTCGATGGCGATATTTTCTTCCTCGAGATAATCCGTAACAATCCCGATCATTATCTCGGCGCATTCATTTAAGGGGAACCCGCCTACGCCGGTCCCTATAGCCGGGAATGCAATCGTTCTCAAACGGTTCTCATCCGCTCTTCGCAGACCGTTGACAGTTGTGTTAATGAGAGAGTCCCTGCCTACACTCCCTCCCGGGTGCATACCGGCTGCGTGTATGACATAACGCGCCTTAAGCGCACCTCCCGTGGTTAACGCGGCCTCTCCGAGCGGTATGGGGCCGAGATTATCGCATTCGGCCTGTATCACTGGGCCTCCTTTATTTCTTATCGCTCCCGCGACGCCACTCCCGAGTACGAGGTGTGTGTTAGCAGCGTTTACCACCGCATCCACATCCATATCGGTGATATCACCCAACACAATTTCTATTCGTTCTGAAGCACTCATGTTTATCCTGGGACCACTTGACATTTATATCGATAAAATTACTAATTTAATCTATAACCTCAAATGCCTCAACAATTGAATGAATATTAGGCCGAAAGTATTAGCCGCTGCTTATAAGTTATTCCCATTCCCGTTAAAAGGCGATGCCGAGATAGGAGATGGCGATCCTTCCTGTGACATTTCCTGCGTCATCAACTTCTACGGGAGGGTTAACCTCCTCAGGGGAATATTGACGAGCCTGGCTGAACAGCAATACGACAAAAACAAATTCGAGGTTATCCTCATCGAAGACAGGGGAGGGACTAGCGAGGGCAAAGAGGCGGCCAAGGAATTCGAAGAAAGGATCAATCTCAGGTACTTCACACTCGAAGAGAATTTCGGGGTTATGGGGTATGCGAGGAACTTCGGCCTCGGCAAGGCAAAAGGCAAATATCTCCTCTTTCTCGATGACGATACAGTGATTCTCGACAGGGGATTCCTATCGAAGCTGACAGAAGAGTTTGCTGCTGATACGGACGCGGTTATACCGCGGGGCAGCGCCAGCTACTGCCTTTTGGAGGGAAAATACAGCTTCCACGACCCCTATTTCCCTACAAACAGATGTATGGCTTATAAAAGAGAGACCCTCGGGGAACTGGGGGGCTTCGTCTCCGAAATAATCGGACAGGAGGACGTCGAGCTAGTCGTAAGGCTGACCGCTGCCGATAAAAAGGTCAGACACTCGAAAACTGCAAGTTATTTGCACCCGCCTCTAATCACGGGAAGCCTGAGCAAGGCCGCCGCAGTCGGGGCTTCCTTCGCAAAACTTAAAAACAGATACCCGTTCGTTATATGGTTGATGCTCCTGCTCAACGGGTCTAGGTATTTCCCGAAGCTCCTATTGCCTATAAATACTAAATTCAGGATGCAGGGAAAATTCAGTCTCGGTTTTATGCTCGGCATACTGTATTCGATAACAGGCAAGAAAATGGAGTATAATTAAACCCTGCCCCGACCCGGAGTAAGGTATATCATATCGATGTTTAGAAGAATTTTACCCTATAAAGACCTCTTTTTTATCTACGTATGGCGGGAATTCAATATCAGGTACCGTCAGTCCTTAATCGGCGTCCTCTGGGCGGTAATTCAGCCTCTCAGCATGATGCTGCTCTTTACGTTCGTATTTACTTATCTAATCAGAGCCGATGTTTCAGACTACCCGAGGTCGGTATTCTTTTATGCCGGACTTTTGCCGTGGACATTCTTCGCCACTTCAGTGAATTTCTCGCTTACGAGTCTCACTGGCAATTACAATCTCATCACGAAGATATACTTCCCGAGGGAGATACTCCCCTTATCTGGCCTAGTAATGGCCTTCCTCGATTACATAATCGCATCGGTGATATTTATACCACTGCTGCTGATCTATCACATCCATATCACGTATTACATATTCTGGATACTGCCGCTTCTCGTACTGTTATTTTTTTTTACGATGTCTATGTGCCTTCTATTGTCGAGCCTGAATGTTTATTACAGGGACGTTAAGCTCGCGACCGGGTTTCTGATACAGCTTCTTTTCTTTGCCTCACCCGTCCTCTACTCCATCGATAATTTGAGCATCGAATTCAAGTTAATTTTATTTATTAATCCTCTGACCTTCCTCATCGAAAACATGAGGAGGTGTCTGATAGAGGGTCGGGGCGTAGTGTTATGGCAGTTTATTTTCGTGAGTATTATAGTAGCGGTATTTTATTTCCTATGTTACAGGTTTTTCATAAAGACCGAACGGGACTTTGCCGATGTCATCTGAGGGAATCATAGAATTCAAGGACGTGTGGAAAAAATACTCGATGAGAGATATTTTCCACAACTCACTGCGGGAAGAGATTACAGGAATATTTAAAAAGGGCGGGAAAGACAAGCTATCCTCAGTAGAGTTCTGGGCATTAAAGGGGATAAATATCTCGATCAAAAGGGGGGAGTGCGTGGGTCTATTCGGACCCAACGGAGCCGGGAAAACGACTATATTGAAACTCATAGCCTCCGTTACTTACCCAAGCCTAGGCAAGATCGGAGTCGCAGGCAGAGTGGCGCCTCTCATCTCAGTCGGCGCAGGGTTCCATCCCGACCTCACGGGGAGGGAAAACATTTATACTAACGGCACGATTATCGGGATGTCGATCGGGGAAATCAGGGCCAAGATCGACAGCATTATAGCTTTTTCGGATATAGAAGAAAGGTTTCTCGATATGCCGATTAAAAAATATTCAAACGGGATGAATGCCAGGCTCGGATTCTCGATAGCGATCCACAGCAGCGCTGACATCATATTGATAGACGAGATACTGGCCGTAGGAGACGAATCGTTCCAGGAAAAATGTATAAACAAAATAAAAGAACTGATACATAACAAAAAAACGATAGTCATTGTCTCGCATGACAGGAAATTAATGCTGGAGCTAACTAGCAGGATAATATATATAAAAGATGGCAGTATATCTTCTAATCAATAAAGTGTATTGCGTACAGAGACTTAATATATCGACTTATCAAGTGAAATACTTCGAATACTGTGAACATTATGATTTGTGAGATTTCCAGAGAATGAATATGACCCTAAATTTACTGGGAACTCTAGCGGAGCTGCGGGTTTATTCTAACTGGAATAGGAAATATTGTTTTCGATGGCAGTTCTAATGAGAATTTATACAAAATACAATTAAGAGTACAAATAGATGCTCTTGACAAACCGCCGGACCGTTTTGATCATTGCGAGATATATATTTAATGGAAGCTGAATCGCAAATAGCGAAACTATCATGAAGCGACATATCCTTTTTGTAATAGATTCATTAGCAGGGGGTGGGGCAGAGAAAATAATGTGCAACTTGGTTAGCGGCTTGGATACGGGCAAATTCAAGGCTTCTATATATATGTCGCTAGACTCTAAAATCGAATATGACATTCCCGACACCGTTAAACTTTACTCTTCTGCAAATCAGGAATTAATGTCAACCGACAATAATGATTCTAGGATTGAATTGTTAATTGAAAGAATCGCCAAATTTTATAACTTTAAATACTTTACTTCAAAAGAATGTTACTCGAAAAAACGAGAGGAAATGGAAAAGTTTCTAGGAGATTTATATCTTTCTTCAAAAGTACTAAACGGTATTATTCAAAAAGAGAAACCGGACTTAATCGTAAGTTTTCTCGTTAATTCAAACCTAATAGTACTGATAAACAAATACTTATTTAAAACAGATATTCCTGCATGCTGTTCGGATCATACCATTTTATCAAGAGAAATTAAATCTTTCCCGTATCTTTTCTGTTATAGAATGTTAATCAAACTTCTGTATAAAAGATCCGATTATCATATAGCAGTATCCGAGGGATCCAAAGATGACCTCGTCAAATACTGCTGGCTTCCTAAAGACAAAGTCATCAAAATCTATAACGGAATTGACATAGAGAATGTTAAAAAGGAAAGCGAAGAGAAGCTCAACGGCGAAACCGAAGAAATTCTTCAGGATAAGAACACCAAGAAAATAATCACTTCGGGCAGATTAACAAATGTGAAGAACCATGAGCTACTAATAAGAGCTTATAATAAAATGCAATTCAGGTCTAACACCAAACTCCTGATTTTAGGAACGGGAGAGAAAAAAGAGAAGCTTCAAAATCTGGCAAATAATCTCGGAATCGGCGATGACGTATTATTCCTGGGGTGGAGGAAAAATCCTTTCAACATTATCTCTCGATGCGATTTATTCGTGTTAAGCTCTGATTGGGAGGGGCTTCCGCTCGTCATTATAGAGGCAATGTCTCTCGGCATTCCCGTAATCTCTACCGACTGCCCATCAGGACCCGGAGAGATACTGGAGAATGGGAAGTGCGGAGTTTTGGTTAAACCAAAAGATGAAAACAAGCTAGCTGACGCCATTACAAAATTACTGTCGGACAGACAACTCAGATACGAACTTTCCGAATTGGCCAAACGACGGGCAAACGATTTCTCATTAAAGACAATGATAGATAACTATGAAGAGCTTTTCACAAATATATTACAATGATAACTAATCTCGAAGAACTAATCGGTTATTTCTCAGAGGAACGGTCGGACAATAAAGTCAAAATTGTGTCGTTCGATGTCTTTGACACTCTACTTATCAGAAAGATAGACCCGCCTGATGAGGTGAAAAGAATAGTCTCAAATAATGTGGAGCGTGCCGGGCTGCTGGATATTTCAGCAAATGAGCTGCTCACTCTAAGGAATAATTGTGAAGAAAAGCTTAGAATGGAAGCCCAGGATAACAAGTTTGACCCCGAGTGTTCAATCCGGGAAATAATGGATTCCGTTACTAGGGACTTGGGAGCCAATGGCGATGTAAAAGAAAAACTTGTAGACATGGAAATCAAGGTAGAAGACGCTTTAACCTCTCCCATGCCGGGAATGAAAAATTTGCTTTCGAAATTAAAAATACATTATAAGCTCATTGCGGTATCCGATACTTACCTTCCTACGGACATTTTAGAAGGTCTGCTAAAGTCCGCAGGCTTAGATCATTTCTTTGAACGGATTTACTGTTCCTGCGAATATAAATTAAACAAGGGAAGCGGCAGGTTGTTTGGGAAAATATTAGAAACCGAAGGAATTTCACCTGACGAAATAATCCATATCGGGGATAACACCATAAGCGATTACTTTATTCCAAAGGGGTTAGGTATCAACTCTATTCTACTATTCGACGAATGGAATTTAAAAAGACGCAAGCTTCTTCAAAAGCTGCAAAACTGGGAGAATAGGTCCGATTTTTGGAAAGGTTACTCCTTCATCAATAAGCTCCAGTCAGCCGAAAAACAAAAAGACAACAGGAACTCTCCTGAGAGCGAATTTTACTACTGGGGGAAAAATATAGTAGGCCCCATTTTGACTCTCTATATTCACTCCTTCATCACCGAAATTCAAAAAGAAAAGATCGAAAGGTTTTACTTCGTCGCCCGCGACGGCTTTATACTGCAGAAGATTTTTAATATCCTTTCCGACAGAATTTACGGGGGCGGTATCGGCTCTCCGAACTATATATATCTAAGCAGATATACGAGTTTTATTTCCTCAATAAAAAATTTCTCCAAAAGGGAATTAGAACTGGCCATATTCGGCGATAACACAAGTGTCAAAAATGTAATGGACAGGTTAGGCCTTGGAGAGTCAAAGGAAGCCAATGAAATTCTAGAGAAATATAATATAGACACATCCACAAACTTCAGTTATCAAAAATTAAAAAAAACTATCAAAACATTAATAGCAAAGCCTGAATTCAACAATGTCGTAATAAACCATTCGAGAGAAATGAGAAAGTTATTAGAGAAATACCTGAGACAAGAAGGTATTTTTTCTTCAAAAGACGGCAGGATCGCAATCGTTGATATTGGATGGCTTGGAACGATTCAAAGCTGCATAGAACATGCATTCTCGGAATTTGAAGATTTCCCTTCTATCACCGGTTATTACCTTGCCTTAAACCCTCCCCTCTTCGATCTGTCCGTAAACAAGAAAGGCTTAATTTGCGATTATAGAAATTCCACACCTGATGAAAGAGCAATGATTTTTTTCAGAGAAGCCCTCGAACTCCCGTGCAGGCCCGATCACGGAGCAACGATCGGCTACGAAGAACAGCAGGACGGAACAGTGTTACCTTTATTCGCAGACAATACCAACGAGAAAATAATAATCCCTCATATTCAAAATATCCAAAGAGGAATTATTGATTTTGCCGAAGAATACGCGAATTTGATAAGTGTTCTCGATATAAACCCAAACGAGTTAAAATCCTATGTAGTTAAGCACTACAATACTTACCTCGGCTACCCGACCGCAGAGAGTGTAAAAGCGTTCGAGCAACTTTCAAATGCAGATGACTTCGGTTCTGAAAATATCAGAGCAATAGTAAGAAATTTTTCTATCCGTGATTTCCTCAATTATAGAGAATTCCGAAAATCCTTAGCGGAAATACCCTGGAAAGAGGGGTCATTGAGCAAATCCAACATCCCTTTTATAGTAACCTGTTATAATTTGGCGAAGCGTGTAATATGCTGGAACTTAACCAAACATTATATCAATGAACAAAATCCCGATTAAAGTAGAAAAAGAAGTACTGACTAATTTTCTGGACAGCTTACTATTACGCAGCTCTAAGCTCAAAAATACCGATTGGTATAATGAGCGATTTAGAAAGTCAAAAGCCGGCGTGAACGAACTCATTCAGCTCAGGTTCTCACTTTGGTCAGGAGCACTCACTGTATTAAGAGATAAAACAATCATAAAATTTGTAGATTTATTCCCACCAAATACAAGCTTGAGAATATTTCATTTTCTCATCAGAATAAAAGAAAGATCCAATCGTTCCATTCGAAAAGATTGATTCAGGTAGGAGGAAAAAGTTTATTATTTTCTATTTCTTGATCAGGGCCTAAAAGCTCCGCCGAGGAAAAACCCGTCCTTAATAGACTCGGCGATGCCCTGGAACATCCAGCGTCCGTAGCGTCCTATCTGATATACGCCGTAACTCTCAAGCTCTTTAAGGGCACGCTCCTTCCACCTTGAGCCGGGCATCGACCATGTGTATGCGACGTCTATCCAGGTCGGGTCCACGGTCTCGGATTTCGATATGAATCCCCACGACCCGAGCTCCCTGACAACCGAGTCCGAGTAATCCCGTATTTCTTTGTCTGCGGGCTTTTTACCGTTCCGATAAGCCTTTTCCACATATATGCTCACGCGGTCATTGTCTTTCCGCGACGATTTGGGCATGAACGAAGTATCAACGTTGCTGTAAAACCCGACCCTGTGAAACCCGGATTCGCTGTCCGGTATGTAGAGCCAGTGGTAATCCGGGCATTTCTTCCCGCGTCTCGCTCCGATATTCAATACGAGCACCGAGGTGTAATCGGCGGGCTTCTCGTCGACTTTGATGCCCGCCATCCGCACCGCCTTGTTAAGCGGGAGCGTGGATATGAGATTTTCGTATTTAGCGCCCGAGCCGTCCGAGAAAAAGACCTCCTTCTTCTTAACGCTTATCCTTGCAGCGCGCTTATCGTAGTTAACGTCGCACTTACTCGCCATCCGCTGCGCAAGCGTATTCAAACCCTCTCGGGGGTAAACGTAGGTGACGTTATACCCCACCGGGGGAGGCGCTTTATCGATTGCTCCCTGGAGTGCGATAGATAGATTGACGGGAGATTTATATGAATCCTGGGGCGCGATCTTTGTCCATAGCCCCGCCGTGTAGAGTTCGTGAAACGGCGCGAAGAAGAGTCCGAGAAGCGTCTTGCCGAAGCTCATCTCAAGCCAGTCCGCCATCGTTTCGGGCGTTCCGTCCGAGGCGTTTACAATCTCGTTTATGGCTTTCGTAGCGATGTCCTTTCCGAGGCAGCCAAGGTGATTCTGTATAGGATACGGGACATAAAGACCCGATTTGCTGAAATAGACTGAAGATTTCCTCTTATAAGACTTCACGGGGACGATGGACTTTATAAAATGGAGCACCGCCGGGTCTCCTCCGAAAATCCAGTGCCCCCCTCCTATCTCGAAGCGGTACGCTTCTCCGTCCTCGGGGGATTTAAAGAGGCGGTCACTACTCCCGGGCCTGAGATAATATGACGAGCAGATACCGCCGGGCAGGGCTTCCGACTCGTAGACGGGAAGGCCGGAGACCCAGCCTGCAGCGAGTCCGGTCACACCGCCGCCCAGAATGAGGTTTTTTGGGTTTTTCACATTAGTAAGTAAGATTACTCCTTCTTAATTAACTCTCAATACCTACACAATAAATCCAAATATCAATGTTTTATTGCGTTTTGTCCACGCCCGGTTATTCGCACTCACCGTCAACTTTTCGCGACTATATTTCCCCAGCTGTCGACCTCGCACCTGTAGCCAGGGGTGAGAAACAACGAGGACGTGTCTTCGAATACGAGCGCGGGCCCTCCAAATCTGAAACCAGGATAGAAACCTTGCCTCTCGTACGCGTTTACGGTTATCTCCTTCCCGCCGTATATTATGTCTTCTTTAACGGTACGAACGGCCGCTTTGCTCTTTTCGAGTCTCGGCAGTTCGAGTCCCCTCTTTCCCGCGATAGCCCTTAACCTGAGCGTCACGACCTCGACTTCACTCTCGGGCTTCATGTATCCGTACATCTTCCTGTGCGCATGGTGGAATTCCCGGACGAAATCCCCCACGTAGGGAATCGTAATCTCATGAGCCTGCCTTCTGTACCGCATATCCAGGAACCTTTCGAATTTCATCTCAGAGCCGTGGAAATCGGTCTTCGACCTTTCTTCGAGAGCTCTGAAATTCTTCTCTATCACCGGAATCTCTGCTTCTTTCCCCGCCAGGAACAACGTGAGACTGTAATCCTTGAACATATCGGCCATGAGCATCCCGAGCGCAGACAGAACACCAGGGTCCCTCGGGAAAATCACGGTTTTAATCTCCATGCTCTCCGCAAGCTCGCATGCATGAAGCCCGCCTGCACCTCCGAAGGATAGAAGGGCGAAATCCCTCGGGTCGTAACCTTTGCCGATGGAGATCACGCGGAGGGCCCTCTCCATATTGGCGTTGGCGACTCTTGTTATACCTTCCGCAACCTCACGGGTAGAGAGATTTAATCCGGCAGAGAGAATGCCGAGAGCGGTTTCGGATTTTCCGGGATAGATCCTCATTCTCCCGCCCAGAAACCGCGCGGGGTTGATCCTGTTGAGCGCGAGATTGGCATCTGTCACGGTGGGCTCGGCGCCTTTCCCGTAGCAGGCGGGGCCCGGGTCAGCGCCCGCACTGCGGGGACCAACCTTCAGCGCACCGCCTGAATCGATATAAGCGATCGACCCTCCGCCCGCGCCGATGGTCGTTACGTCAATCATCGGTATTTTAATCGGGATTCCGTCGATGCTGGTTTCGGTCGTGAATTTCGGTCCGCCATCGCACAGGGCTACATCCGTCGAAGTCCCGCCCATATCGTATGTCATCGCCTTCCCGCACCCCATAGCCCGGGATACGTTGAAAGCACCAACCACTCCTCCGGCGGGTCCTGAAAGGAGAATCCTCACAGGCTCCTCCGCTGCCTGCCCGGGTGTGATAATCCCCCCGCTCGACTGCATTATAGAGATACTTTCACCCATCCCGCCCAGGGACGAGACGCTCCGTGAGAGAGCGCCCATGTACGATTTCACTTTGGGAAGCAGATATGCGTTAGCCACTATTGTGGATGTCCTTTCGTACTCCCTGAACTCGGGAAGCATCTTAGACGATACCGACACCGGGACGCCGAGCATATTCAGATACACGGCCGTCTTGTTCTCATTATCCGGATTTTTATAAGAGTGGAGAAAAGAAATTGCTATCCCCTCGGGTTTAATCCTTTTTAAGCGCGCGAATAATCTCCCGAGGTCATTCCGGCTTATCCGCTTTAATATCTCACCCTCGAATGAGACGCGCTCTTCTATACCAAGCCTCAGCTCTTTTTCCACAAGCGGCAGGGGGCGGTCCCAAAAAATATTATAAAGCTCCCCTCTGTTCTGCCTCCCAATCTCAATTACATCCTCGAACCCCGCCGTCGTGACAAGCGCGATACGCGCCCCTTTTCTCTCTAGCAATGCGTTAGTGGCCACTGTGGTCCCGTGTACGATTTCCACACCGGCCAGATCGGAGCCAAGCACGTGAGATAATCCCGCTATTATTGCCAGAGAGGGGTCAGCGGGAGTGGAAGGGATTTTATGGGTAAGGATTTTCCCGCCATCAAAAAATACGAAATCCGTAAATGTCCCGCCGGTATCTATTCCGACCCGCATAATCCGAAGCCCGCTCTCCGTTTATGGAATTATATTGGTTGAATGAAACCACTCAGTCCGCGCTTGAAAACATATCTTATCGTCAAGATTACGGCAATATTCACGAAAATTTCGGGGAAGGAGAACAATCAGTATGGGGTCAAACGGTAGGCCGCACACACACTATATCCGCTTCGGCATAATATTCGGAACAGTAGCGGCTCCTTAAGGATTCGATGCGGATGGAATCGAGCGAGAGGTTATTAATATTCGTCTTGACCGACGGGGTAAATGACCTTTACTTTATCCTCGGCAATTTCCCTGAGCGCCGTCACGACATATTTGTTGCCTGTCTCTTCCGAAAGAGGGAGCGCCCCTTTCACCAGCAGCTTCGCTCTTTTCATAGCGGCAACAGAGAGCGCAAACCTGTTTACCACTTTCTCAAGGCAATCTTCTATAGTTACTCGTGCCATATGGAACTAACCCCCGCATTAAATATTTCTATTGTTTACATTATTATAAGTAACCTAAAGCGGGATGTAAAGAACGCCCGTACTTAAGTCTCGGAATTTAAGCGATATTTGGTTAAAATTAAGCGGACGGAGGAAGCTATATGAATTTAGATAAAATCAAGTACGACGAGAACGGGCTTGTGCCAGTTATCGTTCAGGATGCGGTAAACGGTCAGGTGCTCATGTTCGCTTATGCGAATATGGAGTCCCTGCAGAAAACCTTAGAGACGAAAAGAACCCATTTCTGGAGCAGGTCCAGGAAGAGGCTCTGGAATAAGGGAGAGGAGTCGGAGAACGTCCAGGAAGTGAAAGATATGTTTTTCGATTGTGACAGCGATACAGTGCTGGTACTGGTCGAGCAAACGGGGGTAGCTTGTCACACCGGAAGGAGAAGCTGCTTCTTTACCTCCGTAGACGGCAGCGAAAAGAGCGCGCCCACATTCGGCGGTGAAATCAGCGGCAGAACGTTGGAGGAAGTGTACAATGTGATCGAGGACAGGAAGAGGAACCCGCGCGAAGGCTCTTATGTGAGCGGACTATTCGAAAAAGGCCCGGATAATATCCTCAAAAAGGTCGGCGAGGAAGCCGGCGAGACCATAATCGCAGCAAAGAACGGGGACAGGCGGGAGCTAATATACGAAACAGCCGATCTATGGTTCCACTCGCTTATTGCTCTATCCTATTTCGATATAACCCCCGAGGATATTTACGGAGAGCTAGGCAAAAGGTTCGGAAAACCCAAGGAGTCATACCGTAATCATAAATAGCCCCGCCCCGTCCGAGGGTACAGGGTTTGTCAGCCTTTCGGCTCTTTAGGTCGTCAGCCCGTTTGCAGTGTCCGGCATCGGATCGGCTATCGATAGGTTGAACTCCTTTTCAGCTGGGGTTTCATGAGTGACTTCTATCAGGTGAACACACGTCTAAGCCGCCCTTAACTTGCATTTGGAAATTACGAGCAAGAGTTTGTGACTAATATTACAACAAAAGATTTTACTGCAATCAGCGATTTTTCTTGGGCCTGTCTTTTTCTTCGATGTATTCGCCCAGGAAGGTCCTGTTCCTGACCGACGGGGGGAGGTTCCCTAAATCGGGTTTTGGCATGTCTGTCGAGAGGTCGCTGGTAAAGGCAAAGCCCGAAACCACTTTCTCGATTTTCTTGGTCCCGCAATAGGGGCATTTGAGTTTTTTCTCATCCCCGGGTTCGTATATTAGCTCGGAGAATCGGTAATTCCTTTTTAAGTTGAACAGTACCAGAATGGATCCGTCCTTAAGATAAAAGTTCAGATCCGTGGCACCCCTATCGCGCTTACCATGCTCGGCTAAAACCTCTTCTTCCTCAAGATCGAGCACACCGATATGGTTAATATTGTCATACTTTTTTACAAGCTCGGATACTGCTTTCTTTGTAACTCCTTTCTCAAGCAACTTTAAGGAGTCTTCCACATTCTTTCTGCACGGAACACATTCATACTCGTAAAGCGGCATTTAATTCCCTCGCTATAGATTTTTTATCTGTTGAAATACTGATTCAGATGATCGTAACCTACCCAGTCGTTCTTTATTTCTTCGTCTTTCTGCTGTTTATACTCAAGGTGCCATCTGAGCTCGTCCCCGCGACCGGGCGCCCTCTTGCTCTTGTCGTCGAATATTGCCTTGAATGTCGAAAATACCCTGCGCACACCCTTTGCCCCGCAAATAGGGCACGTCACATCTTTTTCCTCCTCTTTTTCATACACAAGCGAGCTGAACCTGAAATTCCTGAGCTCAAGAGATAGTATTTTATCTTTATCCAGCTTATAACGGAACCTCCTGGCATTCCGGCTTCCGCTCTTTTCACCCAGAGCGAAAAGCGGCTTCTCCTTATCGCCGTCCCTGACCTCGATATAGAGAAAACCCGGATTCTCTTTTTTTATCTTTGAGGCATTGGTTTTATTGAGCTTGGCAACTAAAGCGTCAATATCCCTGTTATACCTGTCCATACACTTATCACACTCAAATTCGAATAATGGCATCTTATGGCTCCCGACACATAATAGGTCATTAATAATAACTAAATTTTGCAAATTGCTCCAGCCCGCTGTTTCCGGCGGCTGGAAATTTGACAAAGCGGGTCGTGTGTCAATACTAGATTGTTGATCCAGTTAATTGAGTCCGGAGACCGTTATGACAGAGAAAAAAGAGCTGATTGCCGAGGATAAGGGAGGAGTTTTGAGGATAGTTTTCAACAGGCCCGACAAGAGGAACCTCCTCACTCCCGGAATGCTCCTTGAGCTTAAGTCGGTCCTCGAAAGCGTACAGGACAACGATAGGATAAGGTGTGTAGTCATAAGAGGCGCGGGAGAGACAGCTTTCTCGTCGGGCTACGACATAAGCTCGATCGGCAAAGACGACATGATTAGAAACCATTCGGGAGACAATCCCCTCCCTAAGGCAGTTAAAGCGATAGAGAATTTCCCCTACCCGGTTATTGCGATGATGAACGGGCACGCATTCGGAGCCGGGCTCGAAATTGCAGCGACATGCGACCTCAGAATCGCTGTCGACAACTGCCTCTTCGGGATGCCGCCCGCAAAACTGGGGGTTATTTACTCATACAGGGGCATCCGGACATTCCTTAACCTGATTGGGCCCGGCTACACGAAAGAGCTATTCCTGACCGGAAAGCCGGTTGACTCCCGGAGGGCCGAGAGAATGGGTCTCGTCAACTTCGTCGTACCTGCTTCCGAGCTTGAAAAATTCACATACGATACGGTGAGAGAGATGATGGAAAATGCCCCGCTCTCCCTTAAGGTATTGAAAGAGATGGTGAGCATCTGGCAGAGGAACCAGGTTATAAGAGGAGAAGACGAGGAGCTTTTAAAAAAGCTGACCCTGAGCGTACAGGGAAGTGAGGATTATAAGGAAGGGCAGAGGTCGTTCGCCGAGAAAAGGAAGCCGATTTTCAAAGGCAAATAGAATGAAAAAGGCAGATGGCGTGGATATACGCAACTTTAATTTCCTTTCTCCCTGAGCTGAAACAGGTCGAGCCTATAGTAGTGCTTTTCGGTTATGTAATACTTTCCGCCGAGCCCTTTTCTGGCATTCTCACGGCTTTCGGGATGGGCATGAAAAACAAACCATATATTTCTGTCACCCAAACCTTCAAACGAAGGGAATTTTCTTCCGAGCGGAATTATTCTCAAATCCTTCCTTTTATTATAGTACTCAGCCGTAACGCTCTCATAGATAGGCGATACCACGATTACATCGCCAGATTGTGCGTTAGATTCTATATAGCTCATCAGCTCTCTCCACTGATGCCTTCCAACGCTTTTGTAATAACCGGTGATATTGAAACAAGAAAAAACCACTATCAATCCCGCTACAGCAAGCGACAGCCATAATTTATTCATATTCCCGATCCCTTTGGACGCGAGTAGATAAAAGGCGAGAGAAGCTCCGATTGTATAGCGGGCTATCAGTATCGGAGAAGAAACGAGCGAGATCAGGAACGGAACCAGGATGGGCACGACCATCCACAGAAGGAGCATATAGAGCCTCCCCCCCTCCGATATCCTGACTGTATCGGCAAGCTCTATCGCGGGTTTTCCGGATTTCTTATTCTCTCGCCTGTATTTAACTTTCCTGAGACCGGCTACTGAGTACAAAGTAAACGCAAGAAATAAAACCAATAGATAGATGGAACCAGCATATTTATTGAAATATTGCCAAACGTCCTCGGTGGACTGCTCCGGAACCCAGAACCCCTTTTGTATTTTGAGCGCTATTACCGCAAGGGAAAAAAGGCCGGGCAGTAGAAATAAACCCGTTATTACCTGAAGCTTCAGCCACCAGCCTATGCCGAGCACTCCGATTTTCTTATTCTTCAAAAGCAGCGTAAAACAGAAAATATTCTGAGCCAGAACAATCATTACTCCGTAATAATGCGTGTAGACAAGAAGGACGGTCGAAACTATATATGTAATAGTGTATAACGTTCTTCTTTTAATGGTGAGCTGCAGGAGAGAGTAGTAAGAGGCCAGTATCAGACAGACCATCAGGGTATAACCCCTAGCCTCCTGAGCAAAACTTATGTGGAGGACGGAAGTTGCGAGTATCAGGGCTGCGATGAGTCCGGTCTTTTTATCGGAGAGAAGCTTGCCTACGGCGTATATAGCAAAAATGGATAACGAGCCGAAAAATGCGGATGGTATCCTAGAAACAAATTCGGAATCTCCGAACTCAGGAATCCAGCAATGAAGAATCATATAATAAAAAGGCGGGTTAGTCTCGGCGGTATTATTGAAAACCCACTTGAAAATATCGGCAAATCCCAGCTTGGAGACCGAGATCGAGACCGCTTCGTCATACCATATGCCTTCACGTTCAAGACCGAAGAACCTCGGTATGGCGGCGACAATAAAGATGAGTATAATAAGGTAGTTGTCTTTCAGGAATCCGGGAAATGATTCTATCTTCATTTATCAGATACCGTAGCCGAAATCTCTTATGAGATTCTCTCTCTCCGTCCACCTCTCGCTCACCTTCACCCACAGCTCGAGGAATACTTTCGCTCCCAGCATCCTTTCTATATCTTCACGGGCGAGGCTCCCAATCTCCTTGAGCATCTCCCCTTTCTTCCCGATGATAATCCCCTTGTGGCTGCTCCTCTCAACATTGATAACTGCCGATAACCTGACGAGCTTCTTCTCCGGGACATCCTTAAATTCCTCGATTACGACCGCGGTCTTATAAGGAATCTCTTGCTTGGTCAGCTGGAATATCTTCTCCCTTATGAACTCGGCTGCCAGGAATCTTTCGGGCTGGTCAGTTATCATGTCTCTGGGAAAGTATTCAGGCCCTTCGGGCAGGTATTTCACGATCGTTGCAAGCAGGTCGTCTATACCGTCCGCTTTCATGGCGGACAACGGAATCACTTCGAGGAACTTCCCCTCGAACCTCATCGATTCCTCGATAATACCCAGTATCTCACTCTTCTTTACGGTATCTATCTTGTTAATGACCAGAATTGCGGGTTTCGGAAGATTCTCGATAATAAACCTGTCCCCTTTCTCGAAAGGGGACTTCACCTCGATCATCATCAAAATCACGTCCGCCTCTTCGATTGCCGACATTGCCGTATGCACCATCGCCTTGCCGAGCTTTCCCCTGGCCTTGTGTATGCCGGGGGTATCGATGAATATGAGCTGCGTGTCGGGAAGCGTCCTGACACCGAGAATCCTGTTCCTCGTCGTATTAGGCTTGTCCGATACCGCCGCAATCTTCGCGCCGGTGACGGCGTTGATCAGCGTTGACTTGCCCACGTTGGGCCTGCCTATCACCGTTACGAAACCCGACCGAAATTCATTCTCGTTCGCCATGAAACCGATCACCCTCTAAAATCAAAATTTGCTTACACTCTTACCTATTTGCCCCGTTTTTGCCCGAGACGATATATGTAAAGATACTCATAGTCCTTTCTGCTTAGAACGTTGTACCTTTCCGAGAGCTTCCGCTCTATCGTACTCTTGGCATCGCCGATATTGTCCTTCCACCGATCGCACATGACTAGCCAGTATTCTCTATCGTCTTTACCCTGTCCCGCGAGAAATTCATCGGTGAGCGGTATGATCTTTAAATCAGCCCGCTTAGAGTAATAAGCGGCGGCGGCTGTCTCGTAATCGGGATATGTAACTATAACATCCCCGGCCCGCGCATTAGATTCTATATATCTAATGCCGTCTCTCCATTCGGGCTTATCTATATGTTGATAATATCCGAGAACGTTCATGGCGGAAAGAACAAGTATCAATCCCGCTATGGGAATAATGAGCCTGTTATCATTCGTTTCGGCTACCCATGCCGCAGCCAGAAGACAAAACGCCAGAGACCCCACGATAGTGTATCTGTAAAAGAATATCGGGGTCGTTATGTGTGAAATCTAAAAAGGGACGGCTATAGGTGTAAAGAGCCATACAAGAAGGAGAACGACCGCGTTTGAATATGATAAACCTCGGGGCTCAGTCCGATTCTGCGACTGGCCGGATAATCTTCCCGGAAACAGCTTCAGGCCCACGCCTCCGATACCCATCACGGAATATAAGGACAGCAGTGTTAATATAACCAGAAGAATGGTCGAACCCGTATACAAGTCAAAGCAGTCTAAAATTACTTTTAATGTAGGGGCGGTAAGCCAGAACCCTTTCTGAATCCCTATCGTATGGCAGTACAGGAAATAAAGACCCGGAAGATATAAAATTCCCAGAATCGCCTGTAGCGCAATCCATTTTTTGATGTCAAGCGCTCCTGATTTCCTGTGCGTCGTATATTGCCACGCACAGTAGATATTTTGAGAAAGGATGACGAACAGACCGTAGTAGTGAGAGTACATCAAGAGTACGCTCGATACGATATACCCTATTGAGTTGACGCGCTTTCTCTCAGCGACGCTCTTTAAAAAGAAATAATATGAAAGGAGAGTGAGAAAAGCCGATAGACTGTACGCCCTTCCTTCCTGAGAGAACTGAATATGAAATACGGAAAGAGCCAGAATGAGGGCGGCCAGTAGACCCGTTTTTTTATTGAAAAGCATATTGCCGACTGCATAAACAAGCAGAATGTTGAAGGATCCAATAATAGCTGAGGGGAGTCTTAATGCTAATTCGGAGACGCCGAATATTAGTACCCAGACATGTAGTAACGCGTAATAGAGCGGCGGATTGTTGTCACTCGCGGTCAAGTTCCATCGTATCTGTTCGATGAATCCGAGCTTCGAGGCCGCAACCGAGACCGCCTCGTCGAACCATATACTCTCTGCTCCGAGCCTGTGAATCCTGAGACCGAGCCCCAGTAAAAATATCACTAAAAGAGGATAGTTGTCTCTTAAAAGATCTAACGCTGACTTTTCATGCACTCGAGAATTCATCTTAAGGGAACCGGAATCACGCAGCAGAAAGTCCGGAACTGCGCCCTCCCGGGAATATATGTACGTTCTTCAATGCCATAGACCGCATCCGACAATTGTAAACATTAATCTCCGGCTATGCCAGTGATAGCAGATACAAAGATCACTACGAGAGTGTCCGAATTCGAGCCGACCGTCTTGCCAAATCGTTAACAAAGGTTAAGATTTTTGGTCTTTATAAGCATACAAGTTTCAAAGGAGTTTTCTCATGCTCGAACTTATGGGGGACTGGAAGAGGACGGACTACTGCGGGAGCCTCAGGGCCGGGGACATAGGCGGGGATGTGACGCTCATGGGCTGGGTCCAGTCGAACAGAGACCACGGCGGCGTCATCTTCGTCGATCTGAGAGACAGAGAGGGAATCGTGCAGGTAGTTTTCAACCCCCAAACCAATAAAGAGACACACGAGAAAGCATCCATGCTTCGCGACGAATGGGTGATAGCCGTATCCGGAAAGGTTACAAACCGCTCCCCCGAAACGATAAATAAGAACCTCCCGACAGGTGAGGTGGAGGTCGTAGCTAAAGAGTTAAGAATACTCAACACATCTAAACCTTTACCGTTCCTCATTGAAAACGATATCAGGGTCGATGAGCTGCTGAGACTGCAGCACAGATACCTGGATCTGAGACGCCCCCACATGAAAGACAATATGCTCACGAGGCACAAGGTAGTCTCGGCTACGAGAAATTACCTGAACGGACAGGGGTTTATCGAGGTTGAGACCCCTTATCTCACGAGATCTACGCCCGAAGGGGCGAGGGACTTCCTCGTGCCGAGTAGACTAAACCCCGGGGAATTCTATGCGCTCCCCCAATCCCCGCAGCTATTAAAACAGACCCTCATGATCTCGGGGTTAGACCGCTATTACCAGATCGTGCGCTGTTTCAGAGACGAAGACCTTAGGGCCGACCGGCAGCCCGAATTCACCCAGGTGGACCTCGAAATGTCTTACGTGAACGAGAACGATATTATGTCCGTCGTCGAAGGGATACTTAAATCCATATTTAAAGAAGCCAAAGGCATCGATATCCAGACGCCCTTTAAACGCATGAAGCACGGGGAAGCGATGCTCAGGTATGGCTCCGACAAGCCCGATACGAGGTTCGGCCTCGAGCTCGCGGATGTGACGGATATATTCAGGGACTCGGGTTTTCAGGTATTCAGCGGTGCGATTAAGAAGGGAGGCATTATTAAAACCCTCATGCTCAAGGGAAAAGCAGGCGAGCTGTCGAGAAAGGAGATAGACGACCTCGGAGAGACCGCAAAGTCATTGGGAGCAAAGGGGCTTGCCTGGATACGGGTTACCGGAGACGAATGGCAGTCCCCCATCATAAAATTCTTTAGCGATAAGGAAAAACAGGATTTACAGAATAAGCTGTCTCTCGGAGACGGCGACATCGTATTTTTCGGAGCCGATACTCCATATATAGTAAACATGGTGCTTTCCCACCTGAGACTCGAGCTCGGCGAAAAGCTCGGCATGATTGACCATGGGAAATTCAATTTCCTGTGGGTGGAAGACTTTCCGCTTCTCGATTACGACCACAACGAGAAGCGGTACGTCGCAATGCACCACCCGTTCACATCGCCCAAGGAGGAAGACATGCACCTGCTGGAGGAAAAAGCGGGGAAGGTCGCCTCCAGGGCATACGATGTGGTTCTGAACGGTGTAGAGATAGGCGGAGGGAGCATAAGAATCTACCGTAAAGACATCCAGGAGAAGATATTCCGCGCCATAGGGCTCACCCGAGAGCAGGCGAAGGAGAAATTCGGTTTCCTGCTGGAAGCGCTCGAATTCGGAGCCCCGCCCCATGGAGGTATAGCCCTTGGACTCGATAGGATTGTGATGCTCATAACCGGGGCGAACTCCATTAGGGACGTTATTGCGTTTCCGAAGACTCAGAAAGGTGCGTGCCCTCTCACGGGGGCTCCGTCCGGCGTTGAGCCGGGCCAACTCCTCGAACTCGGCCTGAAGCTCGATGTGAAGGACAAAGACAAATAAAGCGCTCCGAGTGCGCTTAGCAAATCCGACGTACCGTTAGAGTGGGAATCCGTCCTGTCAAGGTAGTATTAAGGGAAAGCGCTGAGGCGGGTCATTCGCCCAGAACCTCGTCGTTATTCTTAGGCAGCATATTGAAATATTTCTTAGAGACAGAATAAACCGGATCCGCATTGCTCAATTTGACGTAATAATTCTCTTCATCTTTCCTTTTTCCGAATAATACGGCCACTTCTTTTCCCCCCGCGTAAAATTTAATCTCGGCGGTCGGGTTTACCAAGCCGTACTTATCTAAATCCAGAGGCTTGTCATCCGGAAACCCGTCTGTCTTCATTTCGGAATAGGAATCAATAATCTCGCGTATCTTTTTTCGATCCGCCGTATGGCGGTCCAGATTCATTACCTCGACCCACTTCCCTTTCTCCTTCATGAGATCAGCCGAGAAACCGCCGACCTTGAATATTATGCTGTTGACGCTCTCCTTATCGAAGGTCAATATTTTCCTATCTCTCAGGTCTTCGGGGTTCTTCTTCATGAACCCCTGAAGGTATTCGTATTTAACGATGATAACCCTTCCCTCACCGAGATCATAAACATAAACACCCGAGCCAATGGGACTTTGATCTCCAATTATCAAAGGATACTCAGTGTCCTTCGTCTTAACCGAAAACTCCGTAACGGAAGCGACAATCCCGTAGTCCTTAAGCTTACTGGAATCCCTGGTGACCAGTTTCTCGACTTCCATATCCTTGACATTCTTAATCAGGTCATCCACGATGTCTTTAGCGGCTTTGAGCTTCTTTGAATCAATCTGTACTGTCCAGCCTTCGTCTCCTTTCTCGAGAACGAATTCGCGACCTGCGGATTTCATCCTGATAGATGAAATCTCCGCGGTATTCATAGAGGGGAAGACTTTTTCCAATTTGGTCTCTATATGTTTTTCCTTGTCGAACAAGAGGACAGACGCAAGGAGCAGGATGAATACCACGAACGCTATTATGGTGCCGGCAAATCTTTTTATATAGCTGTTCAATTTATAGGCTCTTCACTTCTATAAGTAAAGAGAGATTCACAAATCCCGGATTTGTGAAGAATATTAAAGTCTTCTTCTTTTCCACCATATACCTATACCCGAGAAAAAGATAACAGCCGGCATCAATATTACAGTAAAGAAAAAGATTACATTAGTCTGTTTCTTCGTAATCGTTAATTTCCCCTCCTTAGCGGCTCTGGGTCTGATTGAAATCAGGTTCTCGTCTCCCGCGACCCAATTAACGGTATTTAAGAAGAAATCCCTGTTACCGGAAAAGTCGATAAAAATATTCGAAACGAAGTCCGCGCTCCCGAATACGGCTACTCTGGACTTGTGTCCGTCCTCCTCGACCGCAGCGACCCCGAGGGGGCCTTTCTTGTCACCCGCATCCTGCTGAGCTACGCCCTGATCAAATAGCTCGAAATTTGTCTCCGACCAGCTGTATTCTCCCGTATGCGCGAGGACAGTCGCATCAACTCCGTCCCGGTCGACAATGTCGATACTCCTCGAATAGGGGAATATAGTCGCGAACCTGAATCCCTCCGTGATGTCGTGATGGGCGTATTGAGCGACGATAGGAGCTATATCCCCTCCACCTTCGAGTTTCGAGCTTGGGTCGATTATGATATCGTTTGCTATTTCGAACCCGTAATTTTTCAACATCAAGGCGAGCTCATTCCCGGACCTGGGCTCTAACATGAATATAGCCCTCCCTCCCTGGTCGAGATACTCTTTTATATCGTTTATCTCCTTCAATGACAAAGCCTGTTTCGGGGCTGCCACAATGAGCACCGAGTCTTTCTTCGGCAGCCCGTTTCCTCTCAAGAGCAGAAAATCCTTCACATCATACCCTTCGTCTTTGAGAGCGCCTTTAAGTACCCCCAGGCCCTCGGGCTCAAGATCGTCCCCGCTGTCGCGTTCCCCGTGCCCCGTAAGGAAATACACCGTCTTGTGAACCACCCTGTTAAGCTTGAAGAGAGCGTTCGTGATCTCCTCTTCGGCGTTCTTGATAATTCCTCCCGAGATATGATCCGCGAGCCGGAGCTTAATAGTCTGCTCACCGTCTATCAGCACTACAGCACCGTACTCTTTGATATCGTACTTTTTAGCGATACCGGGTTCTTTATCAGGATTCACATACCTGACCTTTATCTTCCCCGACCTCCTTGTGTATTCCTTTATCAGGTCTTCAAATTCACTCTTGTCCATACCGATGTCCTTGAAGAACGCCAGAATCTCGACATTTCCATTTATGTTATTGATCACGCCCACCGTGTGCTCGGAGACCGTGTAGAGCTTCGCTTCCGTCATGTCGATACGGACGTCGGATTTGAAAAAAATGTAATTCAGTATGATGAGGATGCCGCAAACGCTTAATACGGAAATCAAAGCGTTCGTGCCGTAAATAAGCCTCCTTCTCTTCATCTCCACCTCTCCGATTCGAGCGAGGTACAGGTGAGAAAAAGGCCAAAGAAAATCAGAGAGAGATAATAGACCACGTCTTTAAGCTCTATCAACCCCTTACTGAAGTCCTCGTAATGATTGATAACCGAGAGGTACCCAAGCACAGAAGTCTCGGCGTCCGACAGAGCGCCCACCAGCCAGAGCAGAAGCAGCACCCCAAAGCTTATAACGGCCGCTATTAGCTGGTTCTCGGTAAGCGATGACGCGAAAATGCCGACCGATAGGAATGAAGCGCCCAGCAGCAGAAGACCTATATAGCCGGAAAATACGGCTCCCAGATCCGGGTTGCCGTGAACCATCAGCACGAATATATTAATCGACGACAAAACCAGCATTATTAGGAGAAGAATGAGAGAAGCGACAAACTTTCCCAAAACTATGGTGCGTATACTTACGGGAGAGGTGAAGAGCAGCTCCGCAGTATAGTTCTTTTTCTCGTCGGAGATGAGTCTCATGGTTATAAGGGGCACGATGAGCAGAAGTACGATGCTTATTGTCCCGAAGTACGGAAGCACAACCAGATTATTCAGGTTCAGCTCCCCTGTCTGCAGCTGATACTTCGGGTCGAACTGGAACTGGAGGAACCCCTGCAGATAGAGAAAAAAGAACCTGGCCGAGATTACCTGAAATACCACTAGAATTATGTATGCGAGCGAAGAAGCGAAATAAGACCTCAATTCCCTTTTAACAATAGTATAAAACGGCTTCATTCAATTCCCTTCAGAAGATATCACCTTGAGAAATATTTCTTCAAGCGTATTCGCAAACGGTCTCAGCTCAAGAAGACCGAGATCGTTCTCCACCACGAGCCTCGCAATCTCTTCTCTGATTTCCATACCATTCGACGGAGTGATAATATATTCGCCTGAAGGGCCCGACTTCACGGCCGCCACTCCTTTGACTGAGAGAATCTTTTCCCTCACTTTGTCTCCGTTCCGCCTTACTCTTAGTAATATATTCTGAGAATTCCTCATGCTCGCAGTGAGATTCTCAAGCGACTCCTCAAGCACTATCTTCCCTTCGTTGATTATCACGACCCTGCTGCATATCATCGTAACCTCCGGGAGTATATGAGTGCTAAGTATGACCGTGCGATCGCCGGAGAGGCTTTTTATAAGGTCCCTTATCTCTATAATCTGCACCGGGTCGAGCCCGATAGTGGGCTCGTCCAGAACCAGTACCGGCGGGTTATTTACAAGAGCCTGCGCTATTCCCACACGCTGTCTGTACCCTTTGGACAGATGGCCTATAAGACGTTTCCTGACTTCGGAGAGGCCGCATTTCTCAAGGACATAAAATATCTTGTTCTTCTTGTCCTTTTTTTTAACCTGCTTGATGTCAGCTACGAAATCGAGGTACTCGGCTACGGTCATATCGTTATAAAGGGGCGGGTTTTCAGGAAGATACCCAATAAGCTTTTTAGCCTGCATAGGATCATCGAAGATATCCACGCCCTCGATATGAACAGAGCCTTTGGTGGGGGGCATGTAACCCGTAATGATGCGCATTGTAGTTGTTTTTCCGGCGCCGTTCGGGCCCAGAAAGCCCAGTACGTCTCCCCTTTCGAGCCGGAACGACAGACTTTCTACAGCGACGAGATTACCGTAACGTTTAGTTAGATTCTGGACGTTTACCATCTCAAAATCGTCTCTGACACAACTATACCTTCAACCCGGGCGGTCGATATCAAGAAATAGAATAACTGTCTAGTAATTCTAATCCAAACATTTTGCCGAGATCCCAAGGTGACGGGCTTTCCATGATCTTTCGCAAAGCTCGCAAAGCATGGTATTTTTACATTGACTAAATACACTTACTATGATAAAAAACTGATATACTATTGTTAGCTATGGTAAAGGAATAGAAATTAATCAACTAACTCGGCTAATATTGTGCAAAAAAGCTATTTTTTATACGACTTGAGGGCTAGAATACTGTTAAGCCGTACTTTGACGTAACATGACCCGCCAAGTTGCATAAATATATTTACCGATAAACGTAATTCTGCAGAATAATCTAAGAGGGAGTGTTGATTATGAGCAATGAAGAATTAAGCAGGGATGAGAAACTGGTACGCGCCGTTCAGGAGAAATACCGCTATATGCTCGAAGAGGGAGTCGATCCTTATGAATGGGCTTATGCCTGGAGATCGGAAATCAACCGCGGCGGGTTCAAAGCGGTCGATTTCCTGATGCGCGAGATAGTGGACACGGGTAAATGTGTCGGTTGCGCTGCGTGTGTGACTATATGCCCCACTGACGTATTCGACTATAAGGACGAGCACCCGGTAGACACGAGAAACGACGCATGCGTGTTCTGTGAATTGTGTGCCGACGTCTGCCCCGTACTGAGACCCCTGGACAAAGACCTCAAAACACTTCTCGGATTTAAAAAACCTATAATAGATGAGGGGTTCGGACCCTACAATTACGCCGTTATCGCACGCGCGAAGGACCAGGAATTTCTGAAGCGCGGCCAGGACGGAGGTGTGACGAGTGCACTCCTCGTACACGCCCTCAACAAAGGAACGATCAAGGGCGCCGTGCTCGGGGACGTGCTCCCGGAAAACCCACAGGTAGGGATTCATAAGCTCGCCACCACACCTGAGGAAATTTTGTCCTGCAGCGGCTCTCGATATACATATTCGCCCAATACCGTCGCCCTGACGGAGGCGATGAGGAAGGACATACATCCCATAGCGGTAGTGGGCGTGCCATGCCAGGTAGACGGAGTACGTCAGCAGCAATACAGCAGCATACGCCTTGAGGTGGCGAAATGGTATCAAAAAAATGTCACTCTCGTAATAGGGCTTTTTTGTTCCGAAAGCTTTACGCATGAACATATTCAATACATCGCGGACACCCTCAACGTGGAGCCAAAAGATATAGTGAACGTGAACGTAAAGGGGAAGGTAATAATAACGCTCAGGGACGGCCGCGAGATAATAATGAAACTAAAGGACTTCCACCAGTTCGCACGGCCTGCATGCCTCTACTGCCTGGATTACTCTGCCGAGCATTCGGATATAGGGGTCGGGGGAATAGGTCTTGACGGCTGGACTTTCGTCGCTGTGAGAACGGAGGCCGGGCACAAAGCATTTCAGGCCGCCGTTGACGACGGACTCTTCGAAATAAAGCCTGTCGAATCGGAACCCAGAGCGAAAGATCTGCTGATAAAACTATGCCATCAGAAGAGAAATAAACCGCTTCCTGCTTTGATGCCCACACTACAGGAGAGGATAGAGATGGGTAACACGAACCCCAAGACGCTTTACAAAGACTATAACCCCGCTAACGGAGGAAACGCATCTAAATGAGCTCTAATAATGACAACCGGCCTATTTTAGACGACGTGAACATAATCGTAGCTGGCCAGGGCGGCGACGGCTCGCTTACCGTTATAACGATGCTCGCCGGACTCTTGAGAACAAACGGACTTAATGTATATACCGAAAGGGACGTGCTGTCGAGAATCAGGGGAGGTCACGCGGCCGCCACAATGAGGGCATCGGCAAAGAATAGTTACTGCATAGGAAGCAATATCAACCTCCTCGTGGCCCTCGACGACGAAGCCGTTCAAAAGAATGCCCGTCAACTCGATCCCAAAAGCGTAGTTTTATACGACGACTCGGGGGGGCCTGTCCCGTCCGTACTCCCAAATGGAACGAAAGTTTATTCGGCTCCGTTCAACAGAATCGCAATGCGCACCATGCGCCGGGAGCTGTATAAGAATAGTATAGCCTTTGGGGTCGTGGGACGCATCCTGGGACTCGAGGACGAGATCCTGCGCGAGACATTTATCAGCCACTTTAAGAGAATGGGGCAGGTCATTCTCGAATATAACCTCGAGGCACTGGGTTTGGGCTTTCATCTAGCGGACGAGATGAATTTACATGAGGGTGAAGGTCTGTATAAGATAAAGCACACAGCGCCCGAAGAGCGTCTTTTAATCACGGGCAATGAATCCATCGCATTCGGTTTCATGGTCGCAGGAGGCAGGTTCTTTTGCGGCTACCCTATTACGCCGTCATCGGAAGTTCTGGAAACCCTGCAGAAATGGCTCCCCCGCGTGGGAGGAGTCGCTAGACAGACCGAAGACGAGCTCGCCGGTATAAATATGGCGCTAGGCGCAGCGCTTACCGGAACAAGAGCGATGGTGGCTACTTCGGGTCCGGGGTTGTCCCTGATGCAGGAGGGGGTCGGGCACTCCGGTTCGGGAGAAATACCGCTCGTAATAGTCGACTGTCAGCGCTCGGGACCGAGTACGGGTATGCCGACCAAGCCCGAGCAGAGCGATCTCAACCTCATGGTCTATGGTGGACACGGTGACTTCCCCCGTATTGTGGTGGCGCCCGGACACCCGGAAGATTGTTTTTCCCTTACTGTCGAGGGCACGAACCTTGCCGACAAATACCAGTGTCCGGTATTCATAGCAATGGATCAGGCTTTATCGCAAAATGTTGCAACAGTCGAACCGTTTAACCTGGACGGAGTTAGCGCGATTCCCGGGAAACGGCTCGAACAAAAAGATCTCGAAAATATGGAAGCTTACAAACGCTACCAGTTCACCGAGGACAACGTTTCACCTCTCGCAGTGCCGGGTACGCCCGGGGGTCTCTCCCTCGTTACCGGAAACGAGCATAACGAATGGGGACTCGTATCGACTGACCCGATAAATCGCGTCAAGATGATGAATAAACGCATGGGGAAGCTGGAATTCGCGAAAAAGGAACTGCCTAAGGCACGGCACTTCGGCAACCGAAAAGCAGGTATAGGATTCATAGGTATCGGTTCATTATTCGGAGTTATACTTGAAGCGATGGAAGATTTAGAGAGGGAAGGGATCAAGACTCAATACTTACAGCCAAGAACCATATGGCCCGTCCTCGAAGAAATACACGAGTACATCGACACGTGCAAGAGGGTATACGTAGTGGAGCTTAACGCGCAGGCACAACTTGCGCATATATTTATGCACCAAGGAGCCGACCCAGACAAGCTGATCAGCGTATTGAAATATGATGGGGTTCCATTCAAACCAGCGGAGCTAGCTAAAAGGGTTCTCGAGCATGAAAGTCATTTTATCAAGAAGCGTAAAAAGGAGGCAAAGCTTCAATGAGCACAGAGCCGCATACAAAAACTTTCGAACCCGCAAGACCGATATGGTGCGCCGGGTGCGGAGACTTCGCAGTTCAGGGAGTTCTTGAGAAAGCCCTGCATAAGAAGGGGATCCCTTCGCACAAGCTCATGATGCTGGCGGGGATCGGATGCTCGGGTACAATCCAGAATAATGTGCCCTGCTACGGTTACCACGCGCTTCACGGCAGAGTATTGCCTGCGGCCATAGGAGCAAAGCTCGCCAACCCTGACCTGACGGTAATCGCCACAGGCGGTGACGGCGACGGATACGCGATAGGAGCGGGGCACCTCGTACACACATTCAAGAGCAACCCCAGTATCACTTACATTGTAATGAACAACAGTAACTATGGTCTGACTAAGGGCCAGGCATCGCCCACGAGCCCGACCGGCTACCGAGACAACCCCGAATCCGGCATGGACTCGATACTGTTAGGCTTGAGCTTCCCCTCGGCGACATTCATTGCCCGCGGATTCAGCGGGAACTCGGAACAGCTCGAAAGCTTGATGGAAAGAGCCCTCGAACATACGGAATCCAAAAAGGGTTTTGCATTCCTAGAAGTGCTCTCGCCATGTGTGACCTATTATGACACTCACCGCGAGTGGCGGGCGAGGGTCTACAACATCGAGGAAGAGAAAGGTTATGATCCCACTAACCGAGGGATGGCTTTTCAAAGAGCCATCAAGTTGAAAGAAGAGGGAAAGATACCGATCGGATTGATATTTAAGGGCGACCACTCTTCACTGGAAACTCTCATTCTCAACAAGAACGAACCCCCGCCTGCTCAGCAAAAGGTCGGGCGCGATGGCCACAGAGAGCATTACGAGAAATTCATCGAATCGTATAAGGGTTAACATAGGAGATTGCTGGCTTGTAGGTGGTAATAAAAAGGAAATTATTCTGCAACTTATCGTCGGTTTTTACCCTCCATTCGTCTATTTGCAACCTGTCCGGCTGCTATCACAAATACTTCGAAACCGCAAATTCTTTTAGCCCCCGCGAGATTGCACAAAAATATTACTGTGCTAGTATATTGTGCGTGAATTGAAACTTTAATACTAATCCGTCCAGAAGCTGACGATTCGAATCAAAAAGGGCAAGAAAACATGGATATTTCCCATATTTTTCACGGACCTAACTCAGGTTATGTGCTTGAGCTATACGAACGCTATCTCAGGGACCCAAACGCTGTAGACTCAACGACAAGGGCTGTATTTGATAAATTACGCCCCGAGATATATGAAGAAAAGCCTGCCGAGATAACCCAGCACGATATCGAAAAAATCGTTGCAACGGCGAATCTCGCTCAGGCAATAAGGGCTTTTGGACACCTCAACGCCAAAATAGACCCGCTCGGCAGCGCGGCGCCGGGTGATCCTTCTTTGGAACTTTCCACGCACGGGCTCACGCCAGAAGACCTCGTACAACTTCCCTCTAGCCTTATCGGAAAGCCGGTGTCGGATAAGACCGCTAATGCCTATGAAGCGATTGAGGAGCTCCGTAAAATCTATTCATCGACGGTGGGTTATGATTATTATCATATAAACTCACTTGAAGAGAGGAAATGGCTCAGAGAGGCGGCGGAAACAGGGAGGTTCAAATCCCCATTGGATCCTATCAATGAAAAGCTGCTTCTCGACAACCTGACCAAAGTAGAAGTGCTGG
This sequence comes from Thermodesulfobacteriota bacterium, assembly GCA_044451425.1. Classification (GTDB taxonomy): domain Bacteria; phylum Desulfobacterota_D; class UBA1144; order Nemesobacterales; family UBA2774; genus 2-12-FULL-53-21. The sequence continues at coordinate 2,626 of JBIOKC010000003.1, read as the reverse complement.
AAAAGTTTCTACACCGTATATTCCCCGGAAAATTCCGTTTTTCCATAGAAGGCGTCGACATGCTCGTTCCGATCATGAATGAGATAGTCGGATTGTCGGCGGAGTCGGGCATACATCAGATTCTAATAGGCATGGCGCATAGGGGCCGTCTCAATGTCATGCATCATGTCATGAACAAGGCTTACAGGGAGACGCTGATAAAGTTCAAGGACCCGATTCTGGAAAGGGATTTCAGAGATTACATGGGATGGACCGGAGATGTCAAGTATCACGAAGGGGCTCGCCACGCTATAAAGAACGGAAGGGAAATAGATATGCAGATTACTCTCGCCCCAAATCCGAGTCATCTAGAATCGGTGAACCCCGTAGTAGAGGGAATGGCGCGCGCAGCCGGCACGACGGTGGATGGAAGAGGTGCACCTACATTTGACCCGGAGTTCTCTCTCCCCATAATTGTACACGGGGATGCTGCATTCCCAGGGCAGGGCATAGTATCGGAAACCCTGAATATGTGCAGACTGCCAGGTTACCTGACGGGCGGTACGATTCACATCATCACCAACAACCAGCTCGGATATACCGCTTTGCCGAGCGAGAGCCGAAGCACTCTTTACGCGAGCGACCTCGCCAAAGGGTTTGAGATCCCTATAGTCCATGTCAACGCTGATGACCCCGAAGCTTGTATCGAATGCGCGCGCCTTGCATTCGCTTACTTGAAACTGTTCAAAAAAGATTTCCTCATCGATCTTGTGGGCTACAGACGTCACGGGCACAACGAAGCCGACGAGCCCGCTTTCACACAGCCCGAAATGTACAAGATAATCGACGAACACCCCACAGTAAGGGAACTCTGGGCGGATACCTGTATAAAGCGGATAATATTGTACAAGGAAGAATGTGAGAAACTGGCAAGTAAATACAATGAAATACTGCATAGTGATTTTGAATCCCTCACCCCTCAGGACGTACCGAAAGAATCCCTGTCCGGCAGGCCTCCTGCCGGCGCGGCGCAAAAAACTATCACTTCCGTGCCCGCTGAAACACTGAGGGAGCTTAACGCTTCGCTTTTAGAACTCCCGGAGTGGTTCACTACAAACCCGAAACTTAAACGGACGAGGGAGCGCAAGGAAAACGCTCTCGCAAATATAGACGACAAGACAATTGACTGGTCTATGGCTGAGGAGCTGGCATTTGCGTCGATACTCGCAGACGGAACGTATATACGTTTTACGGGACAGGACGCAGAGAGGGGCACGTTCAGCCACAGGCACGCTGTGCTTCATGATTTCAATACCGGTGAAACTTATACGCCGCTACAGAACATACCGCAGTCGACTGCCGCTTTCGAAATTTTAAACAGCCCTTTGACCGAGAACGCTTGCATAGGTTTCGAATACGGATATAACATCCAGGCCCCCAACAGGCTCGTTATCTGGGAGGCTCAGTATGGAGATTTTATAAACGGCGCACAGACCATCATAGACGAATACGTAGTCTCCGCGAGAGCAAAGTGGGGACAGACCCCTTCTCTCGTACTCCTCCTGCCGCATGCCTATGAAGGTCAGGGGCCCGACCATTCGAGCGGCCGAATGGGAAGATTTCTGGATTCCGCAGCGGAAGTGAATATGAGGATAGCGAACTGCACAACTGCGGCACAGTATTTCCATCTCTTAAGAAGACAGGCCGGAGTGCTCGAAATAGACCCTTTGCCTCTAATCGTAATGACCCCGAAAGGCCTTCTCCGGAACCCCTTCATTTTCTCATCGCTAAGGGATCTCTCGGAGGGAATATGGCAGCCCTTAATCGACGATGAAATAGATGACAGGCATGCGAAATCCGTAAAACGGTTGATACTCTGCAGCGGCAAAGTTTACATAGACCTGGCCTCAAGTGAAATCAGGAAACAGAATTCCAAGGACATCGCAATCACGAGGCTCGAGCAGCTATATCCCGTACCCGCAACGATGCTCCAAAACGCGTTGAACAGGTACTCCAAGCTCAAGGAAGTCGTCTGGCTCCAGGAAGAACCCGAGAATATGGGGGCATGGATGTTCATCTACCCGTTCTTGAGGAAATTAATAAAGGGACAGATCCCGCTTCACTTCATGGGAAGGCGCAGGAACTCTAGCCCCGCTGAAGGTATTGCTTCGATGCACAAAGTAAATCAGGAAGCACTTATTCGTCAGGGCTTCACAATCGGAAAGCAGATTCCGCACATCGATGAATTAGGCATCACCTGGGTAAAAAACGTCTAACTACCGGAGAAATATATGTCTATAAATATAACAGTGCCCGAACTGGGAGAATCGGTCGTAGAAGCGACTATTGTAAGATGGTTCAAATCGGAAGGAGATCCGGTCAAGATCGGGGAGCCTCTTGTGGAGCTCGAGACGGAAAAAGCGAACTTCGAAATCGCCGCCGAGAAAGAAGGAGTACTGACCAGCATAAGAAAAAAAGATGGAGATGATGTAGAGGTGGGAGATGTCCTTGGGATCATTGAAGAAGGCAAAGCAGGCGAGGCGGCAAAGCCTAAGGAAAGCCCGAGACAGGTCGAGGAGCAGAAAGAAGAAGTCAGAGCTAAAATCGAACCCTCCCCTGAGAGAGTGACCCCTGTCGCTAGGCGCAT
>JBIOKC010000002.1:0-41194 GCA_044451425.1 Thermodesulfobacteriota bacterium | reverse complement strand
TTTTTGTCGACGTTGAAGGAAAGGACTACGAGGGTTACGTGAAGAATGCGAAAAAAATAATTCAGGATGAAGTAAAACTGCCGTCGGGCTATTACCTCGAATGGGCGGGTCAGTATCAATACCTGCTTAGAGTCAAAGAAAGACTAAAGTACATACTGCCTCTTACACTATTCATCATATTCCTACTCCTCTATCTGAATTTTCAATCGGTTACGGAAGTGTTTATTGTACTTTTCTCGGTCCCGTTCTCGCTCGTAGGGAGCATATGGCTCCTTTATCTGCTTGGATATAATATGAGCATAGCGGTCTGGGTAGGAATCATAGCGCTTGCGGGGCTCGCCGCCGCCACCGGGGTCATAATGATAATTTATCTAGACGAGGCTTATGAAGGGAAGATGAAGAGAGGCGAGATGAATACGGAGAATGATCTGTACGCCGCTATAACCGAAGGGGCGGTACAGAGGGTGAGGCCCAAGATGATGACTGTTGCGACAATGACCCTGGGTCTCCTTCCCCTTATGTGGAGCGTCGGCACGGGGGCGGACATGATCAAGAGGATTGCTGCTCCGATGGTGGGGGGACTCGTAACCTCAACGATACTCACGCTCGTAATTATTCCCGCGATATATGCAATATGGAAAGGACGCAGTGTATCGGGAAGGCCGGGCGAGCAAATGGATTATGAGAAATGAACAATTAGAAAATGAAATTAAAGATCGCAAGTACAAATAACTAAAACAGATCTAAGGAGGGTTCTTCGATGAAGACCAAAACTTTTACAGTAAATGCTATCAGGATATTAGGAATTCTTTTGATCGTCGTGTCGACGCTTGACTTGGAGCGTGCGTATGCCGCTGATTCGGGCCAGTATGCCGCTGAAAAAGAGTCTCACGCTCAGCTAACTCAGATAGATCCGAGGTATGTCTGCATGATTAACAACCAATCGTTTAATAAAGAGCAAATCCCCGTTAAAGTGGACGGCAAGACATATTACGGATGCTGCCAGATGTGCGAAGCCAGGCTGAAATCGGACCCTGGGAGCCGCACGGCCGTCGATCCCGTAAGCGGCAGCGAGGTGGATAAAGCTACGGCAATAATCGGAGCGGCACCCGACGGGACGGTTTATTACTTCGAGAGCGAAGAAAACCTTAAAGCCTTCAACGGTAATTCGAACTCAAAATATCGGTAAGAGAAACTAATACCGATATAAAAAGAATAGGCAGTAAAAAACATCAAGAACGGAGGTATTAGACATGAAGAGATTATTCGCTTCAGTACTTATTTTAATGTGCCTTACGAGCCTTGCGACGGTCCAGGTAATGGGTCAACAAACGAGCGAGCCGAAACAAGGTATGATGTCACAAGGCGATATGACGGGAATGGGGAGCCATATGATGGGCGGCTCGATGATGTACAGCATGATGGTGCACTATGCCCTGATGAAGGCAAACACACTTAATCTGACCCAGGCACAAAAAAAAGAACTTTCGGATGTAAATGAGAAATACCTTTATCCGATAGTGCGGAAAGAAGCCGATTTCAGTATCTCACATTTGAAGATGATGGATATGCTTCACGACCCCGGATTCGACCCGTCAATGTTAAAGTCGGCAATTAAGACATCGAATCAACTTAATATAGAGATGGCGGACATGTTGGTCGACGCACTTACGACCATAAGGAAAACCGTAGGTCCGGAAAACTTTAAACAATGTATGCCGATGCCTGCGGACTGGAGGATGAAGAGCGGGATGATGCAGAACGGACAGATGATACAGAATAAACAGACGCAGTAGAAAGAAGACATTTTCATCGGCGAGCATTTAGCATACAATCGGAATCAAGACCGTGTATAAACATGTCATAAAAAAAGGGGGTGATATAAATGAAAAAGTCTACGCTACTCTTAGCAGCTATCGTGATAGCTCTTATGGTTTCTTATCTAAATAGAGGAACCATATCAAGAGCCGAAGAGAATACGGACATCTCCAAGATGATAGAAACAGCGAGTACGCCTGAAGACCATATGAAGATAGCCCAGTACTACGAAGACCAGGCAGCTATGATGGAAAAGAATGCTGCCCTTCACGAATCAATGGCTTCAGCTTACGCGCAAAGAGGCAAGATGCCCGGTATGACCAACCACTGCGAGAAGCTGGTAAAGGATTCAAAGGCAGCAGCCGCGCAGTATAAAGCTATGGCGGCAGAGCACAAAAAGATGGCTCAGCAGATGCAGAGCCATAATTCCCAAAAGCCACAGTAATGGGAGATCTTCCCCGGGATTGAGCTAATTGCCGTTCCCAATTCCCGGGGATGATTTATAATCGTTCTTCATATCAAGTGAGTATAAAATGACGATACATATCGGAGAACGCTCAATTAACCCTTACCGGAAAGAGCCGAGTACCGAGTATAGCTAATCCACGCAAATGGGGTAAAATAATAAAATTCTGGTAAGAGCTCGCTTTCCGAAATTTAGTGCTCCCGAACCCAAGCGCATGCTGTAAGGGAGGAGAATGACAAACATGATTAGGGCCATTTTTATCCTAATATGCTTTTTTACGTTAGCGGCTGTCATCTATATTTTCTCAGGAACTTATAATATAGCAGCCACTGTACCCCACAGTGGGTTCGTAACGTGGATATTCAAGACCGCGAAAATAAGCTCGATAAGGAAACATGCGGAGGGCATAAAGGAGCCTCCGCTCAACGATACGGGACAAGTAAAGGAGGGATTCGAGCATTACGACAATATGTGCGTCGGATGCCACGGGGGGCCAGGCATAGAAGGGGCAAAAGTGTTTAACCCTGCCCCGCCTGATTTGGCCAAAGTGGTCGAGTTACTGAAACCGGCTGAGATTTTCTGGGTTATCAAGAACGGAATAAAAATGACGGGGATGCCGGAATCGGGTTCCACTCACTCGGATGAAGATATCTGGGGGATGGTGGCGTTCATCAAGAGGCTGCCCCAACTATCCCCCGAGCAGTATAAGCTGATGAGAAAAGAGGCGGAGAAAAATCCGCACAGTCACGACCACCATGATGAAGACCATGAATAGAAGATAAACCGGGGATCATTTATAATTCGCCTGTGGGTCTTTCATCCAGAAGAGGGTTCTTTAATGAATAACACGAAAATCAGAATTGGCCCTTTAATGATCCAGGGTCTCGTCTTAATCGCGGCTCCCGCACTCTTCCTCAACTACTCAATGGCGGAGAACACCGGAGGCCAAACCTCGCAAGCCCGCGCCCGGCCCGCCTTCACCCGGGTAGAACCCAAAAATGTATGTATGCTTACCGACACCGTCAGCAATAGGGAACAGCTGCCGGTGACGATAAACGGAAAGCAATACTATGGATGCTGCCACATTTGCGAGGCAAAGCTGAAAGAGGACCCGGCAAGCCGTCTGGCGATAGACCCCGTAAGCGGCAATCTGGTGGATAAATCCAGCGCCGTAATCGGAGCCGCACCCGACGGTAAGGTTTACTACTTCGAAAGCGCGGAGGATCTGACAGCCTTCGGCAAGAGCCCTGATCAATAAATGTAGCGGTGTTTTTAACGAGAGTTACGCCAAGCTGTCTAGGCGACGACGATACGGTTTCTACCCTGGGCCTTTGCTTTATAAAGCGCCCTGTCCGCCGATTCAAGCAGAAGCTCGGGGGAAGTGCCGTGCTCTGAAAAAACGACCACACCCATCGATACCTCCACTGAGCTTATGAAGCTCCCGCGGTGGCGCACCCGTACTAGTTTTATTTCTTCGTGAAGCTGCTCGGCCCTCCTGCAAGTATTCTCGAGGGACGAACCCGGGAGTATAAGGACGAATTCCTCTCCCCCGTAACGGCAAGCGATGTCTTCCCGCCTGATACGGTCTTTAAAAAAATCTCCTATGCTCCGGAGCTGCATGTCGCCCGCAGCGTGGCCGTATGAATCGTTAAAGCGTTTAAAGTGGTCTATATCGATCATGATGAGGCCGAGAGGCTCCTTATTACGAGCAACCCTACTGATTTCCCTCTTTAGCGTCTCTTCCATATAGCGCCTGTTGAACAGACCGGTCAGAGAGTCGTAGATCGCATAGTTCTGAAGGGCCGCGTGTTGTCTGATATTTCCCAAAGCGAGCGCCGCCAGCTTTGCCATGGTGGAAACAATATGGCGGTTATAGTTATTTTCTTGTTGTGCGTCTGCGCCCTCGAAGAGGTCAGAGCCGTTCTGGAGATTGAGCAGACCGAGTGTCTTTCCCCTCGCCAACATAGGAGCACAGAAATAATTGGTTTTCTCCGCTTCGTTTAAGTGCTGACAATAGAGCTCCGTAGGCGAGTTGTAAGCCGAGTGAAGCCTTCCAAGCCTGAGTGCCCAGCATCTGTCGGGAAGGAATTCCTGCTCGCCGTTTATCTTCTCACCCCAGGACGAGACGCTTTCGAGTATGTTCAGGATATCATTATAAATGAAGAGCGCTCCCGATTCCCCCGGGAATAACTTATTACCGTAATTAGTGACTATCGTATATACCTCCTCTTCATCGTGGGAGGCCTGAAGCAACTCGTCCATCTCACAAAGCAGGATGAGCTTCCTGTTTTGCCTTTCGAGGTGACTAATCATGTCGCGTAAATCTTTTCGTATTGCGGATGGATTTTCTTCATCGTCATTGATGTCCTTTATCTCTATGTCGGCAAGCACCGTCTCACTCAAATCTGCTTCATCGACCTCCATACTATCGCTAACCTTAGAATCGCTCCCCTTGGCCATTCCGTTCTCAGCGTGTGTTTTCTCCTCGTCCATTTTAAATTCCAGCACCTGCTCGGCATCATCCGAAATACCGCGCCTTTGCTCAAGCTCCAGTATCACCTTTCGTGCGACTGTCTTTAGAAGGGAAATCTGTTCGAAGCTGAGGTCCTTCGGCTGGTAGCTCAAAACACAAATAGAACCTATCCTGTATTCGTTCCGGTCTGTAATAGGTACTCCGGCGATGAATTTGATTTCGGGGTGCGAATTAAGGAAGGGGTTCAGCTTCGTCCTTTCGTCCTCGAGAGGATTCGTGATTGCAAGCATTTCGTCCGGGTGATTTATAACATAGGTGCCGAAAGACTTATCGCGCGTAACTTCTTTCAGATCGGTGTCGATGCCGATTACAGACTTCAACCATTCTCTGTTTTCGTCAACGAATGATATCAATGCGACAGGGGTCTTGCAGATGTACGCAGCGAGTCTCGCGAGCTCATCAAAACATTCTTCAGACCCGGTATCCAAAATGTTATAATCAAGAAGCGCCCTGTAACGCTCCACCTCTTCTTCATGAAGCTTCATACTCACATTCCTGACGTTATCAATATCTCTGTTCATTTTAGCACTAGCAGACCCGGAGATATTATTATATCACAACTATTGATAAAACGATTAAATAATAAATATAGCCATCATAGTTATTAGAAGATGAAAGATCCTACCAATAGGCTATAATATCAGTTTATCGTATAAACAGCAAAAACGGGATCATGAGCATACTAAATACGGGCACTAAGCTCGCTGTACTGGTAGTAATATTGTTGATATTGGCACTGTTCGGCTATGCCTTATTCGGGCACAAGGAAACGGAAAAAGTTTCCCCGCTCGTGGGCAACCGTGCACCCGATTTTTCGCTCAATCTAATGGACGGGAAAAAAATAAGCTCATCAGAGCTCAGAGGGAAAACGGTGTTATTAAACTTCTGGGCTTCGTGGTGTATGCCCTGCAGGGAAGAAGCTCAGGCGCTGGAAGAATCGTGGCAGAAATACAAGGATAAAAATGTAGTTTTTATAGGTGTTAATATCTGGGACGAGAACTCAAGCGCAGCCTCCTATATAGAGACATTCGGAGGAGGAGGGTACCCCCAGGGTACCGATCCCAAGGAAGAGATACAGGTCGATTACGGTATAGGGGGCGTACCGGAAACATTCTTCATAAGCCCGACGGGTATAATAACCGATAAGTATAACGGCGCTCTGACCGAAGATGCGATCGACTATTATATCCAGCAGGCTATGATCCGCGGAACCGAGAAGTCGTCTATCAAATAAGCTCCGCAGAGCAAGGTGATTATGATCATAAATATTAACAGGAAGTTGTCCGTTCTCCTGGTGTCGGCCGTATTGATTATACTGTTACTGCCCGCACTTTCCGGAGGAGAGAACCTTGATGACCGCGTCAACGAGATATCTCACTTGCTGATGTGTCCGATCTGCCAGGGTCAGAGTGTCGCCGAATCAAATTCCAACCTCGCGCACGACATGAGGGACATAATAAGAAAGCAGCTCGAAGAGGGAAAATCGAAGGACGAAATACTCGCTTACTTCGTAAACAGGTACGGGGAAACGATACTCGCTTCACCGCCGCCCAAGGGCGTGAACTGGCTCCTCTGGCTGCTTCCCGGACTCGCAATAGTATTCGGCGGAACGGGCATAGGCATATTCCTCTACAAACTGGGGACGGGAAGGAAGGAAATCAAACAGAACGTAGCCCAATCGACGACCGAAACGGACGATTACATGAAGAGAGTCGACGAAGAGTTAAAAAGACACGAGTCGTGAGCCGATATAAAACCATGACATACGTAATGGCAATTTAAGCTCTTATTTGGAGAGATTCCTTAAATACTTTTATAGTTCATATCATAAAACCCTATACACAAAGAACGTGGATTCCTGATTAGGGCATGCGGGAATGACGACGATATCAAAGTACCCCCCCCTCACCCTGACCCTGATTTGGCTTAATCATCATCGAGCCGGAAGCTTAGATACTCCGTCTGCATAGAGTGGGGATTACAACCGGATCTCGCGCACGCTCGGAACCGCTACGCGAAGGGGAGCGGGAAAATTGAAGGGCATCAGATAATTACTCCCTAAAAAAATCCCGGGCTGTGTCGAGGACCTTAACATAATCTCTAGGAAGGTCGAACCAAGTTATCTCTTTGTCTCTTCTGAGCCACGTCATCTGACGCTTCGCAAAACGTTTGGTGTCGCGCTTTATAAGCTCGACTGCTTTCTCAAATCCGATCTCTCCGTCGAGGTATCCGTTTATCTCTTTATAACCTATAGACTGCATCGGTTTTAATCCGGGTCCGTAGCCCATACGTCTCAGATTCTCGACCTCCCCGACTAGCCTGTCTTCAATCATCTTGTCCACCCTCCTGTCGATTCTTAGTCTCAGCTCCTCACGGTCAACGGAGATTCCTATCTTGAGATATTCATAGTCCCTGTCGCCGAATTCGTGGAGCGATTGGAGATATGACATCTTTTCTCCTGTGAGACGGAAGACCTCGAGTGCCCTTTCAGCCCTCACATAATCATTGGGATGAATTTTCGCGGTTGCCTCGGGGTCGATGGATTTGAGCTTTTCATAGACATATTCCGTCCCGTACTCGGCCCTCAGCTCTTTAAGGCCGCTTCTGATTTCGCTGTCGGCGGGAAGGTCTTCGATAAGACCCGAAAGCAGGACCTTGATATAAAGGTATGTCCCGCCCACGAGTATTATTTTCTTCCCCGAGCGGTGGAGATCATCTATTACCCGGCGGGCGAGCTCCCTGAAAGTTCCCGCGTTAAATTCGTCTTCCGGATTAACGATATCTAAAAGGTGGTGGGGTATAGACTCCAGGTCCTCTACCGTCGGCTTGGCTGTCCCGATATCGAAATGCCTGTATACGTGAAGGGAGTCCGCGCTCACAATCTCGGAGCGGAGACTCCCGGCTATTTCCATGGCAAGCTTGCTTTTACCTGAAGCAGTAGGCCCCAGAATGACAAAAAGCTTGGGTTTGTCCCCTTTCACATTAGGCGCCTAAAAGATATATCAGGTACGAGGTAAGAAACGAGCCGATCCGGCAGCGAGAAAAGAGCCCCGGAGCGGATCCTCTTATAACGTATTGTTCGTGTAATTCTCTATATTCTCACTCAGAGCCTGTTTCCTGCTCAGCCTGATCTTCCCGTCGTGCTCCTTACCGATGCATTTAACAAGGACTTCGTCTTTTTCTTGGAGTATATCTGTGACTTTATTGACCCTCGTTGGGGCGAGCTCCGAAATATGAACAAGACCGTCCTTTCCCGTGCCCAGCTCGACGATAGCGCCGAAATCGAGGATTCTTTTTACGGTCCCGCGGTATATCTTGCCGACTTCGATCTCCTCGACAATGCCCTGAATAATCTTTAGCGCCCTGTCGCAGGCTTCCCTGTCCGGCGAAGCTATATTTACGGTGCCCGAATCGTCGATATCTATCTGCACGCCTGTTACCTCTACTATTTTCTTAATGGTCTTTCCACCGGAACCTATAACATCCTTAATCTTGTCCTGGCTTATCTGCATCGTGATTATTCTGGGCGCGTATGTCGATATGTCCTCCCTGGGTTCGTTGAGAATCTCGCTCATTTTCTCAAGCACGATCATTCGCGCGTTCTTCGCGTGCTCAAGAGCCATCGAGAGTATCTCTTCCGTGACCCCGGTGACTTTTATATCCATCTGGAGCGCGGTCACACCGGTTTTCGTGCCGGCGACCTTAAAATCCATATCCCCCAGATGGTCTTCGTCCCCGAGAATATCGGTCAGTATGACGAAATCGTCCTGTTCCTTGATGAGCCCCATGGCTATGCCACCTACGGGAGCGGATATCGGAACACCGGCGTCCATCAATGAAAGCGCAGCCCCGCATACCGTGGCCATGGAAGAAGAGCCGTTTGATTCAAGAATGTCGGATACTACCCGTATCGTATAGGGGAATGTCTCCTTTTTCGGAAGCACAGGGATTATCGATCTTTCCGCAAGCGCGCCGTGGCCGATCTCCCTCCGTCCGGGCCCCAACCTGAAACTTACCTCGCCCACGCTGTAGGGAGGAAAATTGTAATGGAGCATGAACCTCTTGGTTATATCGCCTTCGAGGGAGTCAATCCTCTGCTCATCGTAAGTCGTACCCAGGGTCGCCGTAACCGCTGCCTGAGTTTCTCCCCGGGTAAAGAGAGCCGAGCCGTGAGCCCGGGGCAGGAATCCGACTTCGCCGTATATGCGCCTTACATCGGAGTATCCTCTCCCGTCGAGCCTCTTCTTGTCCTTGACTATCAGCTCTCTAACCAAATCCTTTAATATCTTTTCGAACGGCTTGGAGACACTGACCTCAGCGTCGGGATGAAGGGATTTTATATGCTCCTCCGTCTCCGCATGTACTGTCTTAATCCGATGTTTTCTATCCGCCTTGGATGCGGATACCAAAATTTCTCTCAATTTCTGTCCGGCAAAAGCCAGAACCTGTTCCTCGATCGAGTAATCCTCGGACGTAGGCTCTAATTCTCGTTTCTGAATTTCCAGACCCGATACTAAATCTTCCTGGAGCCTGATAAACTCCTGAACGCATTTATGGGCGAACATCAGTGCGCTGACTATTTCCCGCTCGGGAACTTCGTTAGCCCCGCCTTCGACCATAACTATGGCATCTTTCGTGCCCGCAACGACGATGTTCATGTCGCTCTCCTCGAGCTCCTTCTTAGTAGGGTTACAAATGAACTCGCCCCCCACCCTGCCGACTCTGACAGCGGCAAGGGGACCGCCGAAAGGAACGTCCGACACCATAAGCGCCGCGGAAGCAGCGGTCATCGATAGCACGTCGGGGTCGTGATCCGCATCAGCGGAGAAAACAGTAATGATAATCTGCGTCTGATACGTGAAATCACTCGGGATGAGCGGTCTTATCGGCCTGTCTATGAGTCGTGAAGTCAGGACTTCTTTTTCGTTCGGCCTTCCCTCTCGTTTGAAATATCCGCCGGGTATCTTTCCGGCCGCGGACGATTTCTCCTGGTAATTGATAGTTAACGGAAGGAAATCCTCCCCTTCCGATTTTTCATCCAAAGCTACGACTGTAGCCAAAACGGCCGTGTCTTCATAGCGGGCGAAAACGGCACCGTTTGCTTGTCTAGCAAGTGATCCGGTATCGAACCCATAACGTTTGCCAAAAATTTGAGCTTCAACCTTCTTTGGTTGTATAGTCAAAACTAGTCCTCCTTTGAACCCTACTTTCTAAGTCCGAGTTTCTGAATCAGATCCGGATAGGTTTCCGGTTTGTTTTTTCTGATATAGTTTAGAAGCCTTCTTCTCTTCGCAACGAGCGATACGAGGCCCCTTCTCGAATGATGATCCTTCGGCGATTTTTCGGTGTGGAGCGAGAGGTCCTTTATCCTGCGCGTAAGAATAGCTACCTGGACCTCAGACGAGCCGACATCCTTCTGATGAAGCGCAAAATCGCTCATTATTTGAGTTTTTTCTTCTTTCTCTAGAGACATTTAATGCCCTCCTTAATTTCCTGTTTCTAGTATTCGAACAATTAATTAAATACCCGCAGCAGCTTTAAGATAATAGCCCCGCCGTCAACGTTATCGATTTCAGCCGAATCGACAAGAGCTTCCGTAATCGATACCAGTGTCGAATCCTCGTATAACTTGATCCTCTCACCAGGCCTGAAGTCTGCAGAATTCAGCTTGTTCATGCTGAATTTTTTGATCTGCTTACCTTCCCTGATCTCGGAGGCGAGCTCCCTGTCGACGTTGATACGTCTCATGTGGGAGAGAGCGTCGTCAAGAGGCGTAAGTTCCACGCCGCCTTTTTCGATATCCTCAAAAGTCACGGCATCATCTATTTTAAAACCGTCGCTTTCAATTCTCCTGAGCTCGGTGAGATGCCCGCCGCACCCAAGCTCGTCGGCGATGTCCGAAGCCAGTACCCTTATATATGTGCCGCGCGAACATTCTACCACAAATCTGACGAACGGGGGACTGTAATCCAGAATCTCCAGTTTATTAATAATTACAGTTCTTACCGGTCTCTCCACCTCTATTCCCCGCCTGGCGTACTCATATAGCCTGATACCGTCCTTCTTAAGGGCGGAATACATGGGCGGAACTTGATTAATTGTACCTCTAAATTTGGAAAATGCATCTAATAGCTTGACACCATTAATAATACCCGGCTCTTTTTCCTCAACCGCTCTTCCCGTCAAGTCTAAGGTATCCGTTCTTATTCCGAGCCCCATCATGGCTTCATATTTTTTAAAGTGGTTATTCATGAAAGGAATTATCTTTGTCGCATCGTTGACGCATATGGGCAGAACCCCGGTGGCAAAGGGGTCGAGCGTGCCCGTATGTCCGGCCCGCCTGGTTTTAAGTATCCTGTTGACCTTATTTACCGCCTCCTGAGAGGTGATACCTTTCGGCTTGTCGAGGATGAGCACTCCGTTCACAGGAGCACCTCCCTGATGGAGCCGTAGATTCTATCCTTGGCTTCGCTGAGGGTGCCGGAGATCGAACAGCCGGCCGCTCTCCTATGACCTCCGCCGCCGTAGGTCTCAGCGATCTCGGCCACATTGACCTCGCCTTTCGACCTTAAGCTCGCCTTCCAGTGCAGACCGTCCTTCCCGCTCTCCTCCCTCAAGAGAACCGCAACCTCTATACCCTTCAGGCTGCGGGGGATATTCACCAAACCCTCCGTATCCTCCCTGCAGGCCCCCGATTCCGCGAACATGCTTCTATCGATATAAACAGAGGCTATCCTATTATCGTCCGTGACTTCAAGCGTATTTAACACGAGACCGATAAGCTTTAATTTTCTCAAAGGCTCGCTTTCGAAAAGGGCTTGCGATACTTCGGACGGGTCGGCTCCGTGCTCCACAAGCTCAGCCGCCACCCTGAACGTGTCGGGGTTCGTATTCGAATACCTGAACGAGCCCGTGTCCCCTACTATGGTCGTGTATATATTTTCAGCAATAGAGCTATCGATATTGACGGATAAAGTCTTGAGAAGCGAGTAGATAATAATTCCGGTTGAGGAAGAAGCGGGATCGAGGAGATGAAAATCTGCGGATGAGTTGTTGGTCTGGTGATGGTCGACTATTACCACATTCCGGCATCTTCCGGATTCAAGGAACTTCTCGAATTCCACTCCTGCCCTGTTCGTTCCGGTGCAGTCCAGAGCAAACGCTATATCGAAATCCCCTTCTATGCCCTTTAACGATCTCCTAATCCTGTCCGAATGGGGAAGGAACGTGAGCATCTCGGGAACCCCGTCTTTGTTAAAGTACACCACTTCTTTGCCCAACTGCTCCAGGCCCAAGCCAAGACCCAGCATTGAGCCGACCGCATCCCCGTCTGGGCTTTCGTGTGAAGAGATAAGTATCCTCTTTGACCCCTTTATTATTTCTAGAATCCTGTCGAGCTTGTTATTCACCCGTTATATCCCTTAATATCTCATCCACCCTATAACCCTTCGCAAGCGCGGAATCGAAGCTGAATTTTACGTCCGGGACCTTCCTCATTCTGAGCCTCCTGGCGAGCTTGCTCCGTATAAATCCTTTTGCGTGCTCCAGCCCTTCGAGGGCTTGAGACCTTTCGCTCTCTCCGCCCAGGACGGTGAAATAAATCTCCGCCATGCTCAGGTTCTCCGTTATTTTTACTCCCGTTATAAAGACGCCGCTCACGCGGGGGTCCTTAACTTCACCCCTGACTATCATCTCGGACACTTCTTTCACTACCTGATCAGAAATCCTCTGCGATCTCTTGAACGCCAACCCCGGATCAATCTCCTAAAAATGTATTATCTCGAATTCCCTGTTCCCAATATCGACGATCCCGGACGATTCTATGAAAAGGGTTATCTGATCGAGAACAGAATTTACAAACCTTGAATCGTTGCCTACAAACGATATGCCTATAGTGGCCTTCTGCCACAGATCGTTCGATCCGACTTCGGAGATCGATACGTTTCTGTATCTTGATTGAACTCTATGAATAAGGCCTTTTAATGTCTGTCTCTTGGCTTTAAGGGATCTGTTACCGTTCATGTATAGATCAATACGAAGTATGCCTATAACCATCTACCGATTACTTAAAGCTCTTGTTTAATATGCTCGTGAGTGAAGAATTCGAGAGTATCACCTACTTTAATGTCATTGAATCTCTCTATACCGATTCCGCACTCATAGCCCGAATTTACCTCTCTTACGTCATCTTTAAACCGCCTGAGAGACGCGATCTTACCCTCAAAAATCACGACCCCGTCCCTGACCACCCTGACACCGTTATCTCTGGATATCTTGCCGTCGCTTACCATGCAGCCCGCAATCGTCCCGATCTTGGATATAGTGAATGTTTCTCTGATTTCGGCGTGCCCGGTTATCTTTTCCCTGACGATCGGCTCGAGCAAACCTTCCATGGCGTCCCTTACCCTCTCGATGAGTTTGTAAATTATCGTATGAAGCTCGAGCGAGACGCCTTCCCTTTCGGCTATCTCAAGGGCATTGGCATCGGGTCTGACGTTAAATCCGAGAATAATGGCATCGGATGCGCTCGCCAGTACGACATCCGTTTCCGTTATGCCTCCGACACCAGTATGAACTATTTTGACCTGACATTTTTCGGTGCTGAGCTTGCTTATCGATTCCGTAACCGCCTCAACAGACCCCTGTGTGTCCGCCTTGATTATAAGTGCGAGCTCCTTCGCTTCTTTCTGCTCGAGAGATTCGAAGAGATTTTCGAGGGACGGTTTTCTTTCTTTGGCGGCCGCTGATTCCCTCTGTTTCATTTCCCTGTGAGCGACCACATCCCTCGCGGCTCTTTCGTCCTTCACGACGTAAATACAGTCTCCCGCTTCGGGAACGCCGGACAGACCCATTATCTCGACCGGCATCGAAGGCCCGGCTTCGTTCACCCTCACGCCTTTATCATTGGTGAGCGCCCTAACCTTTCCCGAGGTTGTGCCCGAAACCATATAATCGCCTATTTGAAGAGTCCCTTCCTTAATGATAACAGTCGCTACCGGCCCTCTGCCCTTATCGAGCCTGGCCTCTATTACAAACCCGTTCGCTCTCTTGGAAGCGTCGGCCTTGAGCTCGAGTATATCGGCCTGAAGGAGCACGAGCTCGAGGAGCTCCTTGATACCCTTCTTTTGCTTTGCCGAGACCTCGGCAAAAAGCGTGTCGCCGCCCCATTCCTCAGAAAGCAGGCCGATCTCGGAGAGCTGTCTCTTTATCCTCTCCGAGTTCGCCTCAGGCTTGTCTATCTTGTTTATCGCAACGATTATGGGAACCCCGGCAGCCTTCGCGTGGTTTACTGCTTCTACGGTCTGCGGCATTACACCGTCATCGGCCGCCACAACGAGTATCACGACGTCGGTCACTTTCGCGCCGCGCGCCCTCATCGCGGTGAATGCTTCATGACCCGGGGTATCCACGAAGGAAACTTTCCTGCCATCCACATCGACCGAGTAAGCGCCGATATGCTGGGTAATGCCACCCGCTTCCCCCCCGACCACATTCGTTTCCCTGATCGCGTCCAAGAGCGTCGTCTTCCCGTGATCGACGTGCCCCATGACGGTTACGACCGGCGGGCGCGGAGTGAGAACCCTGTCGGCTTCCTCCGGATATATCTCCAGCAGAAGGTCCTTTTCCTCAAATATGTCAACCGAGACATCGAACCCGAATTCCTCCGCGACAAGGGCGGCTGTCTCATGGTCGAGCGCCTGATTCAGAGTCGCCCTGACTCCCATAGTAATGAGCTTCTTAATCAAATCCCCAGCCTTTTGACTCATCATTTTCGCAAGCTCGCCGAGATTGATGGATTCCCCTATTTTCAGGGTTTTCCTTGCAGGTACAGCCGGGAAAGGAATTACACGCGCCGAATCGTAGGCTTCGGTCATTTGCTCTCTCGGTCTGAATAAGTCTCTAGCAGTTTTCTCAAATACCCTTTCCCTGTGAGCGGTGCTTACGGATGGGCGGGCTTTAGATTTTCTGTCCTCGACCAGATACTCCCTCTTTCTCCCCGGCAGTTTCGTCCTGAACGCCTTTCGTAATTCCTCAAGCGTGTCCTCGTCTATAATCTCTTCGGGCTTGGGTTTAACCCTGCGTCCCTTCTTTTTCGCTTTCTTTGCTGCTTCGTCGGCATCCTCTTTCCCTAGCTTCTCTTTCGGTTTTTCTTCCGTTTCCTCATCGGCTCTTACCTCTTCCGCCTCCTCTTCGGCCGCGGGAGATTCAAGTAGTCCGGCTTCATGCAGCCCGGCATCCTCCTCCCGTATTTCCCCGGGCATAGAGTCAGCCGCGAGTGATGTTTCCTCCGCAGACGCCGGTATTTCCTGCCGTGACCCGAGTGATGCGGAGGATAGCGACTCGTCGCGGCCGATTTCCCTACCCGGAGACTCCGTAGAGGGGTAATCGGCTGATTCCTTCATGAGCTCCTTGGTGCTCTCAGCTATGGTCTGGGGCGGGGTTTCCTTCTGCTCCGGCTCCGAGGGTTCTTCTAATTTCTTTTTCCTTCGGAGCACGACCCTCTCGCCCTGTCTCCGTTCTACGACTTCCTCTCCGCTCTCGGAGCGAAAGACCCTGACTTTCTCCTCCTCATCGGCGGCAGATTTTTGCGCAGAACCCTCCCCATTAGCGGAAGATATAATTCTGTCCTTAATCTTTTTCGCTTCTTCTTCGGTAATGGAACTCGCGTGACTTCTTACAGAAATACCAAGACCTTTCGCCAAATTCAGTATTTCGCTGTTAGTTTTATTTAATTCTTTTGAGAGTTCGTAAACTCTTATATTTGACATATTTGATGCACCCGCTACAAAACAACTTATTTACAACAACTTAGAAATCTTTAGTAAAATAGAATCCTTCAATTATCAAAGTTAGAGTACCAAAGTTTACTTACTAATGCAAAAGCCGACTCTCGCAAAAGTAAGACCAAAGATGATGGCAGCCAGAAGATGGGAATGTTCCCTTAGCACTTCGTTAAATAATATCGTCCGAATTCTTGAAAATATGCGCTTATTTTTCCCGTTCCGTCACAGTCTTGTTTTCCGGTTGAGGGACGGCTTCCTCAGCGAACGACATCTGTTCCAATTTACCTTTTAAAGCTAGCCTTGCGGCATTCTGCAGTTTGAGCGCTTCCTCCTCGTTTTTGAGACCCGCCGACTTTACGAGGGTTTCGGGATCGGAGAATGCTATGTCCTCCAACTTGTGGAAACCTTCGCCGTACAGGAGATTCGCCGTCACTTCCTTCACATTAGGCAGCGTCATGAGCAAACTAACGACATCCTGCTGCTCGCGCTTGACCTGTGACTCCGTTTTGATATCGATTTTCCATTCGGCGAGCTGGGAAGCGAGTCTCACGTTCTGACCGCGCCGTCCGATGGCGAGAGATAGCTGGTCGTCATCGACGATTATCTCCATGGATTTATTGTCGTCGTCTATGATTACTTTGCTGACCCTGGCCGGGGAGAGTGCGTTGCATGCGAACTTCGCAGGGTCAGAAGACCAGGGCACTATGTCTATTTTCTCTCCCTTAAGCTCCTGTATGACGTTCTGAACCCTGGCCCCCCGCATACCGACGCAGGCGCCTACGGGGTCTACGTCCAGATCGTTGGAGGTGACTGCTATTTTCGTACGGCCGCCCGGATCCCTGGCTATTGCTTTTATGGTTACTATCTGATCGCCTATCTCGGGGACTTCCGACTCAAAGAGCTTCTTTACGAAATCGCGATGAGAGCGAGAGAGAATCAGCTGCGGCCCGCGCTTGGTTTCCTTGATTTCATAGAGTATCGCACGGAGTCTCTCTTTGGGCTTATAGTACTCCCTCGGTACTTGCTGCTCAGGCGGGAGAGTGGCTTCAGTCCTCCCCAAGTCGACGATTATATTCTTTCTCTCCAAACGTCTGACAATGCCGCTTATGAGCTCCCCTTTACGGCTCTTGAACTCCTCATAAATTACCTTTCCTTCGGCCTCTTTAATGCTCTGTAGAATCTTCTGTTTCGCGTTCTGAATCGCTATCCTTGTGAAATCGGGATTTATCTTAACTCCGATCTCGTCGCCGAGCTCGGCCTCGGGGTCGAGCTTCACGGCTTCTTCGAAGCTGATTTCCATGTCGGGATCCGAAATATCTTCAACAACCGTCTTGAACTCAAACAGCTCTACATCACCGTCGTTCTCATTAAAATGGACTTCTAGCTCCTTTTCCTTATCCTGCATGCGGAAAAGCTTCTGGGCGGCGGAAAGGACGGCTTCCTCGACTGCGCTCACAATCTCTCCCCTGTCTATGCCCTTGTCCTTACAAACCGAATCCATTACACGGGTCAGTTCCGTCATTGTTGCCATCTATTATATGCCCCCTCTTAGAAATCAAGCTCCAAATTAGCCTTTTCTATATCCGCGTACGGTAAGGAGAAACTGCGCCCTTCTGTCTCGACAGTTACTAGGCCATCCTTGAATTCGAGGAGTTCGCCTATAAACAATTTCCTCTTTTCGAAATCTTTAGTTGTCTTAATTTTCACTTTTCTACCCTTAAATCTTAAAAAATCCTCGGGCTTTCTGAGCGCCCTGGTAAGCCCCGGAGATGAGACCTCAAGCGTATAGGAATCAGGTATCATGTCGTGTATGTCGAGCAGTGTGCCGAGCTCCCTGCTCACAAGAGCGCAGTCACCTATTGTCACTCCATCCACTTTGTCTATGTAGACCCTTAACACGCCATTTTTTCCCTGTCCCTTGAACTCGATATCGAAGAGCTCAAGGTTTTTACTCGCAAGGAGTGGCTCAAGTAACTCCCTGACATTAAATAAAATATCCTTTCCGAGGGAATCCATTTGCCTTGCTCTCTCAATTAAAAAAGCGGGACGTACCCGCTTTGACTTTAGATTCTACCCTAATAGGCATGATAGAGCAAGGATTCCGAGGAGCTGCGGAGGGGGATCGGGAGTTCCCCTGGGGCCGACTATCGGGCTTATATTTTCTTGAGTTTCTTAAGCAGCTCGGAAAGGGTTTTGAGCCCCTCCTGATTCTCAGTGTCGCCGAACCTGATGAGGAGGTATTTCTCGGTGAGAAGCTCCATAACTTGAGAACCCGGATACGAACTCTCCGAAAGGACGCCTGTGAACTCCCTCGACGTCATGGAATCGGGTTTCCTGTACCCTTTTCTCGAAATGTGAAGGAGCGCATCTTGATACAATTTCGACGCCCTCTCGTTCATAGAAGCTCTTTTACCGAGAATAGATCCGATGCCCGGTCTCGTCGCAAAAACCCAGGCGAAGAAAACAATTACCGCTATAACGGCCGCTCTATTATCGAATAGGGACTTGATACTCGGGACGCCCGAAAGCGTTCTATTATCCCAGTTCCACTTATCGCGGACAATGTCGAGGATCTTCACCTGGTCTTTATCGCTGAAATCTATTACGTAACTGCTCCATCTGAACCTCAGATAATCGACATAGGACCCAATGACCGAAATAACCCCTCCTCCCCTCCTGTCCCCGCTCTCAGGCGTGGGATCGAAAGAGACCCATCCGTGCTCCGGGAAATATGCCTCTACCCAGGAATGGGCATCGCTTTCCCGGATAAGGTAGAAATTTCCCTGTTCGTTAATTTCACCTCCTATAAACCCATTAATTATCCTTGAAGGTATCCCGACCTCTCTTAAAAGAACCGCCATGGCCGTCGCAAAATACTCGCAGTGCCCTTCTTTTTTATTGAACAGGAACTCCTCCAGCGGATATTCCCTAGAGGAGTTCCCAGCGAGAGTCCTCGTATATTTGTAGTTCATGAGGAGGAACCGCTTTATAGAGACAGCCTTGTCGTAGTTATTACCGTCAGTAGAAGTTATCCGGGACGCGAGGTCTTTTAGCTGTCCTCCGTCCGGAGGAAGCTGCAAATAAGCCTCCATGCCTTTCGCAGAAGGGGCGTTATCCCTACGGAACTCCCGGGGCCCGGGCTCGTGAAAGTCTGAAACCGCATAGTATTTAATTCTGTATGAAGTCCTGTCAGGTAGGATGTATGAGTCGTTGATGCCCGCTACCCTTCCGCCGGGGACGGAGCCGAACGCTATCGGGGCATTCGCCGAAAAAAGGACATCCGTATCGAGAGGCTCCGTTATGATTTCCTGCTCCAGGTAGTCTCTACCGCTCCCTTTTTCCTTCACGACAACAACTCCTTTTGCGTCGGGTTTGTACACACTGTAACCGACCGACGCGGTCCTCCAGCCCATGCCGTCGAACTCATTTAATGCCACCCCGCGCCAGTAAAGAGGGTACGGTACTTCGTCTATCCGGCGGTTGAGCACCCTCACCATCATCACAGGCGAGGAGTCGAGCTTAATTTCGCCGACCCGGCCGAGCTCAACCTTGTCCGAAAAGCCGCTCCGTAATTCCTCGATCCTGAGAAAGCCCGAACTGAAGTAGCTGCCTTTGAGCCTCGGCATCGATATGAAGATAAGTGCCGCAGTAAGGAAGATACAGAAACCTACGACGAAAGTAGAGCTCAGAAAAAGAGGGGTAACCAGCTCGGGGTCAGCTCCAGGCGGATCCCCAGCCTCGAGCGAGCCCTTCCTCATTTCAAGAACGATCATCGCCCATATCGCGACTGCGATATAGACGATAAAGGCGGCAGCGTAGGCAAAGCTGACAGTGATTATGGTACCCGCCAGGAACTGAAAGAAGCTAAGGACGTATAACTGAACAATGTCCCGCATCCGCTTCCTCGTAAGTAGCTTTAACGCCTGTGTGAATATCAGAAAATCGATGATGCCTTTTAAGGGTTCGACCCCGAGGATAAAAATCCCGAGCGCTATGTAGAGAATAAGCGATAAAGCGAGAAGCGTCGATACACCGTGACCGAGATAGTATCCCTTTCCGTATCTATCGTTAACGAAGCTCAGCACTAAAGATAATGAAAATATCGAGGCTTCCGGTATGCCGACCGCGCCCGTCAGGTATATGGCGAGAAATCCGGCGAGTGCAATGAAATGCGTAAATATGACGAGGGCGCGGGAGACTCTCATATATCCGGATCGTGACAATTCAGAATTTACAACTTGAAGTACTCACGGAATAAATTTTATACCTATCGAAGCGGGTGTAAATACTCTTATTTGCGCATGGAGCTATGACGGGAAATGCCGCGGGACTGCTCAAAGAGACAACTCGCCCGGGCGTATACTTTATCAAGGGCTTAGCTTCAATCTACTCCTGTACCTTGATTTTATCTGGTAGAGCTTGGCTATCTGGTCCTGAGTAAGTACGTTTTTAATTTTGAGATACATTTCTATCCGGATACGGGTTAGGTTCGCTTTTATATTCTCTATATCGTCTGTTATTCTCATTACTTCATCAGCCGAGCATTCAGGTTTTCTGAGTGTACCGAGCAGATCGTCTTCCTTGCCGGCCAGCTGCTTTTGAGACTCCATAATCTGATCCCTGTATGAATCGAAGATCTTTTCTATGCTGTCGGACTGCTCCTGGGTAAGATCCATTTCCTGAACTATCCGCGGATTTTTCCACCACTTGTAGTGTATCTCACTGTTTAAAAATCCGAATGCATTGACAGCCAGGAAAACGGCAAAAACGATTAAGCCGAGCGATGCCCTCAATTCAACTCTCCGTTTATTTTCATTATATGGACACCGCTATCCCACGGGCCGTAGATCGCAAGCTCCGCGGCTGTATCCCTGGATGTAGCATTGTCGAGATCGTTGAGTATACGCTCGTCCTGCTCATCGTTGTTTTGGTTTTGCGAATACTGCCGGTATCCCGAATCAAGTCCGATCAGGACGAATATAAAAATACCGACTATCAATATCGATGCCAGCACACCGGCGAGCCTCAGATTCGGCATTAGATTCTTAAAGCGTCTGATGAAAACCCGATCTCCCGCACGCTCTTCTTCGGAAACCCGCTCCCAGAAACTGGATACGAAATCGTTTCTCGGCTCGATCTCCCGCCACTCGTCGAGAAAAGTCCAGAGCCTTTCGGAATGCGCGAGAAATTGATTGCAGTCTTCACACCCCTCCAGATGAGCTTCAATCATGCCCCTTTCCGCATTCGATACCTGACCCGAGGAAAAACGGACTACGATCTCTTTACAGTCTCTACACTCCATGTTCTCCTCCAGACAAATACGGCTTTAATCTGTCGATTAATTTCATCCTTCCTCTATGAACGTAAGCCTTTACCGCGCCTACGGTACATACAAGAACCTCCGCCGTCTCTTCATAAGATAACCCCTCGTATTTACAAAGCATAATAGCAACTTTCTCCCTCTCAGGCAAAGACTCCATCGCCTCGAATATCACGTCCTTAATCTCTTTTCTATAAATCAGATCGTCTGCAATCTCGAGTGCCTCGTCCCCTATCTCTCCCGTGTTGTCGCTTAACTCATCGAGGCTCAAATCGTTGTTCTCTTTCTTTACATGCGTCAGGCTTACGTTGGTCGCAATCTTGTATAACCATGTGGAAAATTTAGCTTCCGGCCTGTATTGCTTACGAACCCTGTATATCCTTAAAAATACCTCCTGTGCGAGATCCTCAGAATTCTCCTTCAGATTCGTGTATCTATATATATAATTCACTACCCCCTTATAATGCCTCCTCATAAGCTCACTGAATGCACCGTCGTCCCCAGACTTTGCTCTCAACATGAGCTCTATGTCACTGTCCATATGGATGCCATAGTAGTCTTATATTTATTAACTTTAACTAACGGAAAAGGTTGCGTAAAATCTCCGTTTTCGCCAAAAAGCCGTCTCCCGGTGATGTGTGATTGGTTTTCACTACGAGATAAGCGAAGATTATCTTACTTAAGGCACGCATACAACATTATAATTAATAAATAAATTATATGAAATCCGCAACCTCCTGCCGTATGAGCGAACTTAAGGCGCTTTATTTCTTCTTCATTCTCTCAAGATATTCGCCTGTCCTCGTATCGACCTTAATCATATCGCCTACGTCTATGAATAACGGGACCTGTATGGTCGCTCCCGTCTCCAGTATGGCGGGCTTTGTTGCTCCGGTAACCGTGTCACCCCTCATGCCGGGCTCAGTGTCCTTTATCTCAAGCTCGACGGCCGTAGGCAGCTCGACGCCCATTGGCTCGCCATTGAAGTAAAGGACATTTACTTCCTGCTGATCTTTAATAAAGTCGGATACACTGCCCACCTGGTCTCCCGTAAGGGTGTGCTCTTCGTAGGTCTCTGAGTCCATGAAATGATACCCTATACTGTCTTTGTAGAAGAACTGCATGGCTTTTCTCTCCGTGTCAGGAACTCTGAAAGTATCACCTGATCTGAAGTTTTTCTCCTGCACGGCGCCCGTCACGACGTTTCTTATTTTGGTCTTCATAACCGCGCTCCGCTGAGCCATCTTGGAGTGTCTATACTCGATGATTTCCCAAATCTCCCCCTCGTACTCAATCTTAAGTCCTTTATGAAACTGGTTGGTCTCGACTACACCCATTTAATTCATACCTCCTGATATATTTAACAATCAATACCGCTAATACAGCGGATCCGATTTTCACTGACTTTCTTCGTCATTCCCGACCTCACCATGACGGGACTCGTCATCGGGTTCCCCGGGTATTTTGTAACTTTCCGTGACCCAGGCGCCCAAGTCCAACATCTTACACCTTTCGGAGCAGAATGGCCGCCACTCGTTTCCCTCCCATTCGGCGTACCCCCCACACTCAGGGCATTTAATTTTCATCGGCTATGAAATTACTTCCTATGAATTTTCCAATTCAAGGATGAGATAACAATACTTGATAAAACGGGTGTCAGGATTCGCCCTTACCTGTTTCCCTCTTCACCGCCTCCTTTTTCGGGCATAGCGACTCCTCCACGAGCTCGCATACGATATGAGCGAGCGTAATATGGAGCTCCTGTATCCGGGGAGTGGATTTCGAAGGAACGCTTACACAGCAATCTACCGCCTTCTCTACTTTGCTTTTGTCCTGCCCCGTGAAGGCTATCGACTTCAATCCGAGAGACTTTGCCATTTTAAACGCCTTTAATACGTTTTCGGATTTACCGCTCGTCGTCAGGCCCCACGCCACATCCCCTTTGTTCCCGAGCGCCTCTAACTGTCTGGAGAAGACGTCGTCAAAGGAACCGTCATTCGGAATCGACGTGAGAATGGATGAATCGGTCGTTAGAGCGAGGGCAGAAAGCGCCTTCCTTTCTCTGGAATACCTGTTTACAAATTCAGCCGCTATATGCTGCGAATCGGCTGCGCTCCCGCCGTTGCCGAAGATGAGCAGCTTACCCCCCGATTTAAGACATTTCACTATAGTCGAAGCCGCTTCCTCCACCACGGCAACTGATTCCTTGGCGAAGCGGAGCTTGATGTCCGCGCTCTCGCGAAGTCTCGATATTATCTGTTCTTTCATCCGTTACGTCCTCTTGAACATCCTCTCTATTTCGGCGTAGTTGAGCTCCCTCGCAACTGGCCTTCCATGGGGGCAAGAGTGGGGAAACTCGGCACGGTCAAGCTCGCTTAGGAGCGCCTTCATCTTCTCGCGGTTGAGTTCGTAATTAGCCGTGATCGACGAATGGCACGCCATCGTTGCGATCACTGTGTCTATTTTTTCAGACAGGCTCTTTTGGGCTCCCAACTCCTTTATCTCGGACACTATGTCCCTCACGAGACGCTTCAGTTCGGTATTATTAAGGAGCGCAGGGGCCCTCCTTATTATAAACGTATTATTCCCGAACGCCTCTATGCCCAGCCCCAGGGCCCCGAGATCGTTTGCGTGCCTCAGAAGAATATCAGACTCGTTCGGCGAGAGATCGAGAATCTCGGGAACGAGCAGCTCCTGGGTATCGGGGGACTTGCCGCCCGTATACGCCCCTTTTAGCTTCTCATAGTTTATCCTTTCGTGTGCGGCGTGCTGGTCGATTAGTATCATGCCTCCCGAATAGGCGCATACGATGTAAAGATCTCCGAGCTGCCCCATTACGGTGAGACCCGAATACCGTCCGGTCTCGCCGAAGAGATCCGTCGACACCGGTTCCGGTGACGGCGAGTACCTATGCGGCTCCTGAATGAGGCCCGGGCTTTCCGTCACGCTTGTACTCGATTCCCTGTCGAGTGGGGACGCACCGTTACCGTGCGGGAAACTCTCACTCCGATTGAAACTGCGGCCGCCGTATGAAGCTGCGCTCTCCCGGGTATTATGGAAACCGTAGGCCGTATCACGCGGCGCGTGACTGTAGCCCTTGAGCCAGGGCGCCTTCTCAAGCATTCCGGTTACCGAATCCTTTATGAGGTCGGCAACGATTCTCGCGTTCCCGAACCTCACTTCGTTTTTAGTCGGGTGGACGTTAACGTCTAGGTCAGCGTTTGAGATTTCCACGAAAAGAACGCCTTGCGGGAATCTCCCCTTCTCGATCATCCTGCCGTATGAATCTATAAGTATCCGGGTCAGAAACCTGTCCCGGACTGCTCTCCCGTTCACATACGAGTAAAGCTTCTGCGTGGTCGACCGGGCATCGATAGGGCCGCTAAGGAATCCGGATATACGAACCCCGGCGCCCGATGCCTCTATCGGATAGAGCTCGATACCGGGGTATATCTCTTTAATCCTGTCCGGACCACTCTCTCTCGCAGGGAGACGTATGAGCACCCTGTCGGCCGTTCTCAGCTCGAAGCCGATACCGGGCCTTGAGATAGCCTCCCTCTCGACCACGTCGAGAACATTTGAAAGCTCGGTCTCGGTCTTTTTCATGAATTTTAGCCTTGGAGGCGTATTGAAGAAAAGATTCCTGACTTCGACGGTCGTCCCCTGCGGAGCCCCGGATTCCTCGACGCTCCTCAGTATCCCGCCTTCCATGCTGATTATAGTGCCTATCACGTTATCGGTGGTCCTTGTGGTCATTCTGAAGCGGGAGACGTTCGCTATGCTCGGAAGAGCCTCTCCTCTAAACCCGAGCGAGCTTACGGAAAAGAGGTCTCTCATCTCTTTTATCTTGCTCGTAGCGTGACGCTCGATCGACATGATCGAATCGTCCCTCGTCATCCCCTCGCCATCGTCAGATACCCGTATAAGCCTCTTTCCGCCGGACTCAAGCTCGATCTCTATTCTCGTACTGCCGGCGTCGATTGAGTTTTCTACAAGCTCTTTTACTACGGATGCGGGCCTTTCCACTATTTCCCCGGCCGCGATCTTGGAGACAAGATTGTCGGACAGAACCCTTATCTTACCCATCTGGTATTTGCCAGTTTACATAAAAGAAGAATACGAGTCAAAACAGCGCGAACGAAGCACTCAAGACCACACGATTAATGCGTTGCCCGGCGGTCCGTAGGATTTTCAGAAAAGCTTATGCAGAATTAGTATAAGGAAGAAAAGGAGAGGCACGACGATGCAGGCAATCGACAAGACCGTAAATATGGAGAGGGTAGTCCGTGCGCCCACGCCGAATACATCGTCCGAATGTTCTTTCAGTATCCTGAGATATTCCCTCAACATCGAATATGTATAATTTACTTAAAAAGGGTAATATTGTAATGGGGCTACAGGAGAGAAGTCAATTACCCCATATACTCCTGCCTCCCGAATTTTACGGTGTCGCTAAATTAGCTAATGCTGCGCGCAATGTATTGAGGCGGGGGAAAACCATTATATTTCATCGCTACAATTTCAACTATGATTATGTATAATCATAACCTGATCTCATTATGAAACCAAGGAGATAAGATGCATCTTTTGCCCGGAAATAAAGCTGTTAAGACCATAATATCGAATATCATTATAACAATTTCGACGCTCTTCCTCCTGTCGTTTTTAATTATGAACGTTTCCGTACAGGCCGCCCAGCCCTCCGATCTAATGTTGGAATCACCGAAGAGGGTGCTCGTCGTAAAGGATTACAAATGGGCTTCGGGCGGAATGGGAGGGCCCGCAATAATGAAGGAGATCACGCTTCAGAATATAGGCAAATACGACTACGAGAATATCGCGATAGAAGTCGACCTCTATACTAATAACGACATACCTTTGGGCTCTGTAAGGGGCACCATACACGACGTGCTCTCTCACGGAAGCGAAAAGACATTCTACAACGTCAACTTCGGCATCATGAGCGCCGAACTTCAGCATACTGTCGCGCGCATCGCGAACGCGGACCTCATTGAGAAAAGCGCCCCGTTTCAGGCCAAGGACCTCATACTGGTGAAGGACTGGGAGTGGAGCGGAGGGGCATACGGGACCGAGGGAATATTGAAAAGCATCACTCTCGTAAACAAGAGTAGCGAAAACTGGAGGGATATAAAGATAAGGGTCGATTTCCTGGGAATCCCCAGTGCCAAGGTGGGAGTAAGGGGTTTTACGAGCAGGGCGACTATACATGATACACTGCCGGCAAAGAGCGAGCGTACGTATCACGACGTGAACGTAGGGTTCAGGCATCCCGACGCCAGGAATGTGGACATTAGCGTCATGAGCGCACGGCCCATCTCGGAGAAGGAACTCAAGATCAAGACGGCCAAAGCTACAGGGAAGAAGGCTGTAAAGAAGAAAAAGAAGAAAGCAGTAGTACCGCAAGAAGGGACGACGCCCGGGACCGAGACCAGAGGTGGCGCGGTACCAGAAAGTCAGAAGGAGCTATCCTTATCAGAACGTTACAAGCAGAAGCTCGCCAAGCAGAAGGGAGAGACCGTAGAAGGCACAACTGGGGAGACCGGCGCCCAGGCTGCATCTGAAAAGACCGCACAGGGGGCCGAGCCTGCGAAAGAGGCCACGACCGGGGCGGGGTCGGAACAGGCAGCCCAGGGCGAACAGGCACAGGGCAAGGGTGAAGAGGGCGAGGAGTATGAATACGAGGAGGAAGCGCCTGTGCCGGACGAGGATATTCAGGTAGCGGACTTCAAATGGGGAGGCGGCGTAACCGGGACTATAGGAATAATAGACGAAATAACCCTACAAAACTCAAGCGATATCACGTATACGAATATTGAGCTCAAGATCGAGTTCTATTCATTTAAAGAAGGGACGCCTATGTTCTCGAACAAGGCCTTCATAAAAGATGTGCTGCCGGCCAACAGCAAAAAAACTTTCAGGAACATAAAGGCGGGATATCTGAACGCGATACCGCAAGAAGTGAAGATAGACGTTATCACCGCCGTGCCTTTCAACCGGTAGCGCACACGAGAGAAGAGTATTTTAAGACCGTAACCGGGAGGCGGCCTGACCCGGTCGTATTCAGAAGAGTCTTAGCTGTTGTCCTCCGGGCCACTTGAAGTGCTCGGTAGAGAGACTCACTCTGCATCCGTCAAAGCCCGCTTTTCTGCAGGCTACTTCAAAGAGATCCCTCACCTGATCGGCGTAAATCCCTTCACCCCGCATTCTGTCAAAGAACTCCGCGCCGTTCAATTTACCTCCTCTCACGGACCTGATTCTCTCGAGCACCTTATCCCTTCTATAGGGAAAATGTCTGTCGAGCCACGCCGTAAAGAGGTCAGATACTCCGTAGGGCAGTCTGAGCATAATGAAGCCCGCGCTTGCGGCACCGGCATCAGATGCACTTTTAATAATATTGGGAATCTCATGGTCGGTGAGACCGGGAATTACAGGAGCGACCATTACGATAACGGGGATGCCGCTGTTAGACAGCTCCTCTATCGCGCGGAGTCTCATACGGGGTTCGGACGTGCGGGGCTCCATGAGACTCTTCAATTCGGGATCGAGCGTCGTTATGGAGAGCGCAACCAGAACGCCGTTCCACTCGGCAAAACCCTTAAGGATGTCTATATCACGCGTGACGAGGTGGTTCTTGGTCACTATGCCTGCCGGGTTTCTGAACTCCGAGAGCACCTCAAGACACGCGCGCGTGAGTCTGAAGCGGCGCTCCGCCGGCTGGTAGCAATCGGTATTGCCGCTTATCGCTATCGTGTCGGGGACGTATTTAGGGGATGAGAGCTCTTTTCTAAGAAGTACGGGCGCGTCTTCCTTAACGAATATCTTCGATTCGAAATCAAGCCCGAGGGAGAGTCCCAGAAACTCGTGAGTGGGTCTCGCGTAGCAGTATACGCATCCGTGCTCGCATCCCCGGTAAGGGTTGATGCCTACGTTGAATCCGACGTCCGGGCTGTCGTTATAGGTTATGATCGATCTCGTCGTGTCCTTATAAAATACAGTCCTCGGAGAAATACCATCCGATATCTCCTCCTCGGAAGGCTCGTACTCGATCTTCTCGAAACGGTTCGCGGGATTTTCGGCTGAGCCCCTGCCTTTTATACCCGGCGTCTGACTTCTCACAAATCGATACTCCATGTGTGATAAATAACCAACTTGCATTTCATGCAAAAAGTATAAAAGATGCTGGGATGGATTGATACGAGTTTTTTGTTTACCGGTATGATATAGCTACCGTAACCAGAGACATCACGCCCAATCTTTTACGCTCCTGCTAGACTGGCGACCAGCGCAGGGCAAATAATGTTTAACGATTTCCGGCATCCCAGCTTTCCCCTCGGCGGGGGGAGAAGGAATTGAAAGAAAGAAAATATAAATAGTTAAGACGCTGAAACGATTTCGGCATGACAGAATGCAGATTCCCGATAAAGACACTAGGAAATGACAAAGATTCAGATTGTTCCCTTACGATTGGGAAGAGGGTTTTCAACTACATCAATTGACATGCTCGGCGAATGTCTCGAGCTCTTTAACGAGCTCCTCTACTATCTCGGCTTCTTTAAACGAGCGGACTAGTTTTCCGTCCTTGTAGAGCATGCCCTTGCCGCGCCCGCCCGCGATCCCTATATCGGCCTCAGAAGCCTCTCCAGGTCCGTTTACGACACAACCCAGTATCGCGATCTTTATGGGCCTCGGCAACTCAATCCCTGTTATCCTGTCCTCAACATCTTTCACTAGCTTCATGAGATCGATCTCGAGCCTGCCGCACCCGGGGCAAGAAATGAGCTCTATCCCGTGCCTCCTTAACCCGAGCGACCTCAGGATATTGATACCCACTGCTATCTCTTCGACCGGGTCGCCGGTGAGAGATACCCTTATAGTGTCGCCGATGCCCTCTGCGAGCAGCGTACCGATGCCCACAGAGGATTTGATCGTGCCCATCTCGTATGTACCCGCCTCGGTGACCCCCAGATGGAGCGGATAGTCGGTCGTCTCTGCTAATATTCGGTAAGCGGCTATCATCTTCCTAACGTCGGTGGATTTTACGGAAATCTTTGTATCCCTGAAATCGAGGTCTTCGAGTATGGATACGTGTCTCAGCGCGCTTTCGGCAAGCGCTTCAGCAGTAGGGGAGCCGTGTTTTTTTAAAATGTCTTTCTCCAGCGATCCCGAATTGACGCCAATCCTTATGGGTATGCCTCTTTCGCGAACGGCGTCGACTACGGCCTTTATCCTGTACCATGCCCCGATATTTCCGGGATTGATCCTCATGCCGTCAACGCCCTGCTTCACTGCCTCCAGTGCGAGACGGTAATCGAAATGTATATCGGATACTATGGGTATCCTAGTCTGTTTTTTAATCTTTCCGAGGGCCCTTGCCGCCTCCATATCGGGAACGGCGAGGCGCACGATGTCGCACCCGGCCCTCTCTAAGCTCTTAATCTGGGCGACGGTTGCCGCTACGTCTCTCGTATTGGTCTTCGTCATGGACTGAACGGTCACGGACGCGCCCCCGCCCACCTTTATACCTCCAAGAGTTATCTGCCTAGAGATCCTTTCCATATTCAGCGTTAGTTCTAATTTAGGGTATTCGATATGCGACCCGTGTCAATATAAATTCCGGGGTCGAGCGTAAACGACATACCGCTTCAGTTGAGGAGCGCTTCTTCCTTGCCGACCTTTTTACGGTTCTGCCCCTTGCCGTCCTTTGCGTCAATAGGGTTCCCATTCTCGTCGATTCCCTTGATTTTCCTGCACTTGGGATAACCCGTGCAGCCGAGGAATTTGCCGAACCTTCCGCGCCTCACGGCCATGGGCTTGCCGCACTTCTCACACTTTATATCTTCGCGTATCTCGGGCTCGGCTTTCTCTATTACTTTTATGTTGCCGTCGGGGTCTATCTGGAAGGCCTTCGCGTTTTTGCAGTCCGGGTAGCGCGTGCAGGCCAGAAACTCGCCTCTCCTGCTCTTTTTTATAACCATCGAGGCGCCGCACTTCTCACACTTTATGTCTTCACGTATCTTGGGCTCGGCTTTCTCTATTACTTTTATGTTGCCGTCGAGGTCGTACTCGAAAGCCTTGGCGCTCTTGCATTCGGGGTAGCGCGAGCACGAGAGAAATTCCC
The DNA here is from genome assembly GCA_044451425.1 of Thermodesulfobacteriota bacterium. Lineage (GTDB taxonomy): Bacteria > Desulfobacterota_D > UBA1144 > Nemesobacterales > UBA2774 > 2-12-FULL-53-21. The sequence goes on along the minus strand of JBIOKC010000002.1, from coordinate 11,134 downwards.
CGTTCCTGCCCCATTTTATTATCATGTTAGAGCCGCAGACATCGCACTTGATATCGGTCGGTATCCCGTCCCTCTTGAGGCTCTTCAAGGAGTCCTGCGCCTTGTCGAGCCGCGAGGAAAATCCCTTATAGAACCCCCTGAGCAGCTCGACCCAGTTTGCGTTGCCTTCTTCGACGTTATCGAGCTTCTCTTCCATATCGGCCGTGAACTGTACGTCCATGATTTCGGGGAAACCCTGAACGAGGAGGTCGTTAACGGAGCGGCCCAAGAGAGTGGGCTTGAGCTTGCTCTTCTCTTTAGTCACGTAATCCCGATCGACTATAGTCGAGAGTATGGTCGCGTAGGTAGATGGGCGTCCGATGCCCTTTTCCTCGAGCTCCTTTACGAGCGAGCTTTCCGTGAACCTCGGGGGCGGCTGGGTGAAATGCTGCTTGCCATCGATGCCCAGTAGGTCGAGCACCTCGTCTTTCGAAAGCTCCGGGAGCTTTCTCATTTCGTCCTTCTCTTTTTCTTCCTCCTCCTCTTCCATACCCTCCATGTATACGGCGGAGAACCCCGGGAATTTCACAATCGAGCCTGTTGCTCTGAAAATCCCCCTTCCCGCCTTTATCTCGACGGTCGTCTGGTCGTAGATAGTGGGGGTCATCTGAGAGGCGACGAACCTCTGCCAGATCAGCTTATAGAGCTGGAATTCGTCGTCGGGCAGGTACTGCCTTACGGAGTCAGGGAGTTTGTTTACGTAAGTGGGCCTTATAGCCTCGTGAGCGTCCTGAGCAGATTTCTTTACCTTAAAGGTGTTGGGTTTCTGAGGGAGGTATTCGTTCCCGTATGTTTGCTTTATCAATTCACGCGCCTCCGAGAGCGCGTTCTCGGAAATCCTTACGGAGTCCGTCCTCATGTAAGTTATGAGCCCTACAGGACCCTCTTCGCCGAGCTCGATGCCTTCGTAGAGTTTCTGAGCAAGCATCATAGTCTTTTTAACGGAGAACCTGAGCTTCCTCGAAGCCTCCTGCTGGAGAGTGCTCGTTATGAACGGCGGAAGCGCGTTCTTTTTCCTCTCTTTTCTTTCAACCGAGCTGACTATGAACTTTTCATTTCTTACTGACTCCACAATCGAGTTGGCGCGGGTTGCGTCGGATATTTCGACCTTCGCGCCGTCATAGGAATGAAACGCCGCGGTGAATGAATACTCAGTGGCGTCATTCTGCTTTTTTAAATCTGCCTCTATAGTCCAGTACTCCACCGACTTGAACGCCTCTATCTCTCGTTCCCTGTCGACGACGAGCCTGAGAGCGACGCTCTGTACCCTGCCGGCGCTGAGCCCCTTTTTGACTTTCCGCCAGAGGATAGGGCTTACCTGATACCCGACGAGACGGTCAAGTATCCTCCTCGCCTGCTGTGCCTCGAACCTATCCCGGCTGAGCGTAGTCGGATGATTTAAGGAGTCCCTAACGGCGTTCTCAGTTATTTCATGTATGAGAACGCGGTGGGATTTATCCCTTATATTCAGTTTATCGGCCAGATGCCACGCGATAGCCTCACCTTCCCTGTCCGGGTCCGAGGCCAGATATACTTTGTCCGCGTCCTTTGCCGCCTTCTTCAGATGGTTCAGATATTTACTCTTGCCCTTTATCACCACATACTGGGGGTTGAAATCGTTTTCTATGTCAACACCGAGCTTGCTGCTCGGAAGGTCCACGAGATGCCCCGAAGACGCCTCGACGTCGAAACTCTTCCCGAGAAACTTCTTAATGGTCTTTGCCTTTGCAGGCGATTCAACAATTACAAGAGATTTACTCATTCACCCTCCCGTTCCCTTGTTCGAGCAGTTTATCGAAATTTTTAAGCATACACGAAACCCTTTTAATCATTACTGAAAAGAATACAGGCATTTTACCTGAATATATTCCGATGCAAATAATAAACAGCGGATGCAGCTCAACCGAAACTTGCCGGCTATTTATATACGACAGGCTTAAATCCTGATATGAAACCGGATGACATAAATTGTTAGATTATCCTCAAATTTGTCTGACATTCAAGTCTAAACTTCTCGATCCCAAAACCATAAATTAGACCTCGATTAATCATTTTTCAATATAAGTTGTGTAACAATCTATGAATAATCAAGAATTTTAAGACCCTCAACACACAGGCGGGTAGCGATTAAATAAAGCCGTTCCCGGCACAACATTTGCCAATTAATCCGTATGGGAAGCTTTACGTCCGATAAAAAAATCAGGATAGTCCTCTTATCAAAATCGAAGCTCTTTCTCGGCGGACTGCGCAAGGTTCTCGAATTCGAGACCGATATAGAGGTCGCGGCGGAAACATCCGGCACGGGGGAATTAAACACCTGCATAAAGGAATACAGGCCCAAAGCTGTATTTATAGACAATAGGGAGGGCGAACACGATATTCAGAAACTGCTGAGATCCAAAATTATCAGGTCAGGCAATATTAAAACAATAGTTTTTACTGATAGGGACGCGATCGCGACCCACGCACCCAATCTCATTAACGTAAATCACGAGACGAGCACGTCGGAGCTTATCAGGCTCATTAGAAACGGATCGGACAAAGAGACCAGACCCGAGAAACTGAAGTTAAAGGAACTGGAACTCGCCAAGATCACCAGAACAGAAGCGAGGATTATAAAACTGATCGCGGCCGGTGTAAGCAACAAAGCCATAGCCGAGAAACTCTCAATAAGCGACAAGACGGTCAAAGCGCACATAACAAACATCTTCGAGAAACTTCATATACAGAATAGATATCAACTCATGGTGTTTGGAAGGAGAAATAAGAAAAATATAGAATTGAGCGTTTAGTTATGCATCCCCACGCCGAAATATTTAAACCCGATCTTTTCGAGTTTTCCGGGATCGTACAGGTCCCTGCCGTCGAAAATGACATAATCTTTCATAAGCTCCTTCATCTTAGGAAAATCGGGCTGGCTGTATTCGTACCAATCCGTATTAATAACTAGGGCGTCGGCCCACTTGCAGACATCTTAGTTTGACTCCCCTTAACGCACCCTGTCCTCGAAAAGCTTTTTCGCGTTTTCCATGGCTACCGGATCGTGAATCACAACTTCGGCGCCGTTCGAAACCAGTTTGTCAATAATATAGAGGTAGGGCGCTTCCCTTATATCGTCCGTTTCAGGCTTGAACGAAAGGTCCCAGACCCCGACTTTCCTGCCCCTGAGACCACTCCTGAAATAACCCGTGATCTTATTCCAGAAGAGCTCTCTCTGTCTCATATTCACTTCGTCGGCAGCCCTGCAGACTTTGAGGTCGTAGCCGAATGCGCTTGCCGTGCTTATGAGCGCCTTTACGTCCTTGGGGAAACAGGAGCCGCCGTACCCTATGCCCGGGAAGAGGAAATGACGTCCGATCCTTCCGTCAGAGGCTATAGCGACTCTTATCTCGGATATGTCCGCCCTCACGAGCTCACACAGGTTGGCGATGTCGTTCATAAAGGATATCCTCTTGGCCAGCATGGCGTTAGCAGTGTATTTAGGGAGCTCGGACGACCTTATCGATACGACTATTGCCCTGTCGACCGAGCGCATGAACGGCGAGTAGAGCTCCTTCAGTATCCCGCCGACCGACGGTTTATCGACCCCTATTATCACACTGTCGGGCTTCATTAAGTCCTCCACCGCGTCGCCTTCTTTCAGGAACTCCGGGTTGGATACGACGTCGAACTCTATACCCGTCAGTTTTCTAATCTCGTCGCGAATCATCTCGGTCTTCCCGACGGGTACCGTGCTCTTGGTTACGATTATCTTTTAATCGTCCATGTTCCCGCCTATCGACCTTGCAACGCTCAATACGGCGTCCATATCCGCCGAGCCGTCGTGGTTGGGCGGGGTCCCTACAGCGATGAGGATGATAAACGAGTTCTGAACCGCATATGTGATGTTGGTCGTAAAATGGAGCCTCTCCGCTCTCAGGTTCTTCTTCACGATGTCTTCGAGGCCTGGCTCTTAGAAGGGCACGCACCCTTTTTTTAAACTCTTGACCTTCTCCGCGTAAATATTGACGCAGATCACGTTGTTGCCGCTCCCCGCGAGGCAGGCTCCGGTGACAAGCCCCGCATCACCGGAGCCCATAACACTTAAATTCATAACAATCGCTCCTTATCGAATATTGGGAAGACCTTCAGAAACGATTTATATGGAATTGTTTTCTCAAAGCGTTGAGAGCTTTAAATTTATTTGGTTTTGAGGAGTTATTCAAGATCGAGCATAAGTACGCCCCTATTTAAGCGCTTCGGGTCGGTGTTTCGTCAGCTGACGAGCCCGTGGCGGAAACCAAATAAAATGAGTTCCGACCTGTTTTTCACCTTGAGCTTCTTATACACCTTATAGAGATGAAATTTCACCGTCTTCTCGCTTATATAAAGCTCATCCGCCACGTTTTTGTTCGTGTATCCGTTAAGGACGAGCTTTATTATTTTTATCTCCGTCTCGGTGAGGTCGTATATCTCGCCTTTTCCGCGAATGGTTTTAGCCGGGTATGCGGAACCGTCCAGCACCTTGCCCATGAGCTTCCTTTCAACCCAAAGCTCGCCGCTATGTACCGCCGCAACGGATTTAATAAGGTGTTTCGAGTCTGTGTCTTTTACCAGGTATCCCCTCACTCCCGACCTGATCGCGTTTATGAGAAGGTTTTCATTGTAGTCGTTATCGATTATCAGGATTACCTTAGCCGTCTTATTATTTTTAATTAAGGTCATTATCCTCGCAAGATTGATGCCGCGGAGGTCTACGTCAAGTAGAAGGATATCGAAGTTATGTTCTTCGCAGGACTGAATCAGGTCTATCAGATTGGAAACCTCGGAGACAATATTGATATTTCCCTCGTCCGCGAGGATCTTGGATATACCTTCTCTAAGGAGAGGGTAATGGCAGGCCACTACGGTCTTTATAGGCTCGGTATTTTCGGTCGAATCCGCTCTGGGCTGTGACATCGCTTCCATCCGTCCTCGGTATTAACTCCGCTAAAAAGGGGAGTACCTGCACATGCAATACAATTACTAATATTACTTAAGATTTTATTATAATTACAATACCAAAGTCTTAGAATGTCAACATACTTTGGTTTTAGCGTGATTTAGACTAAAGTAAGGGAGAGGCGTAATCTTACTCTCCTGCGGAAAAGCTTTCCAGGATGCTGGGAGATAAAACCGTTTAGCTCGAGTGAAAGCAGGAGGGAGAGAATGTTCGAGACCTCAAGCCCCGTGAGTTTAATTATTTCATATACATGTACGGGCTCGACGCCCAGCGCGGAATAAACAGCTTTCTCCTTATCGGACAGGGAGGCGATTATATCTTCCATGGGCTCTACCGAGTCTCCTCCCTTGAGACTCCGCAAGACCTCAATCTCGTTTAATATATCTTCCACTGTCTCTAAACCAGCCTGTTCCCTTCTTTATGAGCCAGTTGGAGCCGCGGGAGAGCTTCCTGTCCACGTTTCCGGGAACGGCGAGAACCTCCTAATTCTGGTCGAGAGCAAATGAGGCGGTGATGTGGGAGCCGCTCTTGTCTGAGGCCTGAACAACAACGACTCCGAGGGACATACCGCTTATAATCCTGTTTCGCCTGGGGAAATTCTGTGCGAGCGGCGGAGTGCCGATGAGGAATTCCGATAGCACCGCGCCCCGCTCGGATATGTCTCTGTACAGTTTTTTATTCTCGGGCGGGTAGACGACGTCTACACCCGAGCCCAGGACGGCTATTGTACACCCTCCCCTCCTGAGCGCCATCTCCTGGGCCATGGAATCTATCCCCCACGCCATAACGCTCACTATAGTCATGCCCAGAGAAGCGAGCTCGCCGACCTGGGCTTCCGTGACGAGCCTCCCGTATTTATCCGGAACCCTCGACCCGACTATAGCGATCGAGAGTGAGTCCCGCTCGGCCAAATCCCCGTTCATGAAGAGGAGGGGAGGCGGATTGTAAATTTGTACAAGCTGCCCGGGATAATCGGGGTAACTGAGAGTGAGAAAGGCGAATCCCGAATTTTCGATCTTCTCGACCTCATGGTCAACCTTTTCCCTATCGTCGAACTCTTTTATCGCCTGAGCGGTCTTCTCGCCTGTACCCTCGATTTCAGCAAGCACTTTCAGTGAAGCTCTGAACACGTCTTCGGTTTTACGGAATCTGGAAAAGAGGCTTTTTATTAGGACGTCCCCAAGCCCGTTCACGAAGCTGAGCGCAATCCAGTACCTGGCGTCTTCCCGCAAGAAAGAAAGTAAGAACCCAAATAGGGAGTCGAGTCAAGATTGGGGCGCTGACAGCATGCCCTGAGCGAAGCCGAAAGGAAAATACTGAACGAAAGCGCAGGAATATTAGGAAGAAGAGATTAGATTCCAAACAACATTTAGGACTACGGCTAAAGATGATAAAAATACGAAGACCGAGAAACAGACAGAAAGAAAGCAAATCCCTTAAAAGAGGCGAAATATGCGATTTACGCGAATGTAGTGCATTTGGTCAGCCTTAGCTCAAGACCTGGACTTAGTGCGGCACACTCGCAAGTTTTAAGGGGATTGACATATATCTTATTTTATGCAAATGTAATATTTAAAAATTTTCTTTAAATCAGATATTTTTCACTGGATAGTTATGAGGAAAATCCTCGCTATTATGTATGTATTTATATTGTCCGCTGCGGATTCGTTTGCAGGCGCCCCAGTAAACAGGATTCCACTGTTTAACGTACCTACTCTTAGTAAATTGGGGAACAGTCCGCGCAGTAGTGATATTGGGTCTTGTAGGCATGTTCTTCTTGATGAGTCGCAGGAAGCGCGGCTGCTGTAGTTCGCAGTGACAAATATCACAAATACCAAATACAATGACTCTATCCCGAGCAGGTCGAAGCGGAGACTCTCCGACACCACATCAGAATGGCAAAATACCAGATTCCCGCTTTCGTGCGAAAGACAGAAAGGAACTGAGGGAACAAGACCGGAGGTGGAAACGAGTTCATTATGACGAATCTACTTTAAGGTAACTCCCCACCCTAACCTCTTCCCGCGCAAGGCTGGGAGTAGGAATTAAAAGAGGAGCAAAAAATACCTTTAGTCAGTGTGCAGCTTCTCACCAAGGCTCTTCATTTTTCCAGCCATAGTATAGGGCTTGTCCGTCCTCTCACTTATCCTGAGCGATGTGCTTATACGCTCGACTCCTCTTGCCCGGAGCGCCTCGTGACATTTCCTTACGAGAGGGATGATGTCATCCCAGCCGCATTCGATGTTCGTCCCCATAGAGTGGGACTCGTATCTTAGACCGCTCGACTCGATGACCCTCATGACTTCCGCCACATACTCGGAGAGCGATGTGCCAACCCCTATCGGGATTACGCTAAGCTCGATTATCATCTCAGTATCTCCCCCGGAAAATATAATCTATGCATATGATACTACACACGAAGGGCTGTTTTTGCATACCGGTCTCCATCCGATAAGCTCTTAACATCGGGGACTCGATTGCCTCTGAGAATATTAAGGAGGAGAACATGAAAAGCTTTACCGAATACCTGTGGTTCAATACGGATAAGAAGAAAGAGATCGTGCATATCACGGATACCGTGAGGGGTATAGTCAAAAAGAGCGGCTTCGCTGAGGGGTTCGCCCTCGTATCCGCAATGCATATCACTGCCGCCGTGTATGTAAACGACCTCGAAGACGGGCTCTTCGAGGATATATGGGAGTGGCTGGAAGGCCTCGCCCCCTACAGGAGTGATTACAAGCACCACAGGACCGGGGAGGATAACGGCGACGCTCACCTCAAGAACCTCATAATGCACCACCAGGTGATTTTGCCAATCACCAAAGGGGACCTCGACCTCGGACCGTGGCAGAGCGTATTTTACGCGGAATTCGACGGTCAGAGGAGAAAGAGGGTGATCGTTAAGGTCATAGGGGAATAATAATTCTTCGGGTGTAACCGAACCCGATTCATATATAAAAGATAGCCATGAACTATAAGGGAAAAGAGAAAACAGGGCAATACAGGTTCTTCATAGATAAGAGCGGGAACTGGTTTCAGGACGGTATAAAGATCAGGCACAGAGGGACCTACCTCTACAACAATAGGCTCCTCGATATAGACGGAGGGGGGAGGTTATTCATAGACGAGGGGAGCGGGAAGCTATACGTGGAGGCCGAGGACACGCCGTTTGTGGTTAAGCTGGTAGAGAGGCGCGGCGAGGACTTCTGGATAAGGCTCAACGACGAGACCGAAGAAAAACTGGATTTCGGAACTCTATATATAAGCGGGGAAAACATACCTTATACGAAGGTAAAAAATCAGCGGTTCGACGCCAGGGTCTCGAGGCCCGCCTATTACGAGCTTATGAAATATGCCGAAAAAGAAGGGAAAGATTTTTTTATAACGGCGGGCGGCGTAAAACATAAACTCAAGAAGAAGTAATTCTGGTTATTGAAGCGAGCCTACGAGCCTCACAATAATCTCGTCCGAAAGCAGAATGCCCTTCCTCGTGAGCCTTATTACATCTCCCGATAATTCGATAAAACCGTCATCCCTGAGTGATTCTATATATCCCGTATCGGGTGCGACCCCGTATCTCCCCCTCAAACCCTTGAGGTCCAAGCCCTCGTTGAGCCTGAAACCCATGATTATCCGGTCCTCGAGCGCATCCTCCCTGCCGAGCTCCTCAGTGAAGTCGAGGGGCTTTTTCCCCTCCCCGACGGCCTTCATATAAGATGAAGGGTTCTTTATATTCGCCCACCTCCTGCCCCAGGGAAATCCCTCGGTCTTCATATGCGAGTGGGCGCCCGCCCCTACTCCGAGATAGTTTTCACCCCTCCAGTAAAGGAGGTTGTGCCTGCATTCGTTACCCGGCCGGGCGTAGTTAGAAATCTCGTACTGCCCGTAACCCGCCTCACCGAGGAATTCGGTCGTATAGTCGATAAACCGCGAAAGAGAATCCTCGTCCGGGAGCATGAGCTTCCCCTTCTTGTATAGGGCGCCGAACTCGGTGCCGTTCTCTATAGTGAGGCAATATGCGGAGATGTGGCTGGAGCCGAAACGGACGGCTTCCCGGAGGTCGAGGCTCCACTCATGAAGCGTCTCGCCGCTCGTGCCGTAAATGAGGTCGAAATTATAGTTTCCAAAACCCGCCCTGCTCACATCCTCAAGAATCCTCCTTCCGTCTTCGGGAGTGTTTATCCTTCCGAGAAAGTCGAGCTTCCGACGATTGAAAGACTGCACGCCGATGCTTATCCTGTTCACACCCTCGCCGAGGAGCCCTCTGAGCTTCTCGAGATCGGCGGTCTTCGGATTAACCTCTAGAGACACCTCGACATCCCCTGCGGGAACAGTCATCCCATAAATTCCCGATATTATCCTCCCTATGCTCTCCGGCTCGAACAGAGAAGGGGTTCCCCCTCCGAAAAATACCGAAGAGAGAACGCGGCCCTCTATATCCGAACGGTAGAATTCGAGCTCCCTCAGCACCGAATCCGCATACTCGGATTCGGGGAAGCTCCCTCCGACACCCCAGGAATTGAAGTCACAATAAGGACATTTTTTAACACAGTAGGGTATATGTATATAAGCTCCGAAATTCATTCCGGTATTTTACGGGAGCGCGCTTGATGTTGCAACGGGCATGTTTTAACGTCATATTATTGCTTTGAGAATGACATGATATGAGACATTTAGCCATAGCGGTCTTCGCAATTTTAAGCACACTCATATATCTGAGCCCGGCTTCGGCGCAGGAAAAAAAGCTGCTTACTCTCGACGAAGCGGTAAAGACCGCGCTCGAAAATAACCCCGGCATAACGATCTCGGAATCAGAGGTCGTATCGTCCACGGCACTCGTGAGGACGGCTAAGGACAGTTATTATCCTCAGATTTATACCAGACTCATTTTCCCCTTCGTTGGGCGTGAATCGGGGTTCTTTCTCAATCAGACGCTATGGGACTTCGGACGTACGCAGAACAAGGTCAAGTCGAGCAAAGCCCTGCTCGAGTCCACCAAGTACGAGAAAGAGAAGACGAAGGACGATGTGGAGCTGAATACTATCGTGAGCTATTATACAGTGCTTTCACAGATGCGGATTACCGAAGCCGCGGAAAAGAAGTCCATCGAGGCACAAAAACGATTCGAGCAGGCTGAAGGGTTCTTCAAAGCCGGCAGGATATCTCAGATAGACGTGACGAAAGAGGAGGTTAACCTCGGGAACTCGCAACTAGAACTGGCAACAGCAAAAAACAATCTGGTGATAGCCCGGGATAACCTCATGAACGCAATGGGCATTAAGGGAGAATTCAACTTCGAACTCGAGGATTCGCTTGAATACAAAAAACCGGATATAAACCTCGAGGAATCCATGGACCAGGCAAAAGAATCGAGACCGGAGATAAAGAGCTTGAAGGCTCAGGAGGTCTCGATAAATGCCAACCTGGAAGCCGCGAAGAAGGAGTTCTACCCGCTCTTTTTCGGAACGACCGCTTACAGGTTTGCGGGTGAGGGAGCCACAACCCCCGGCTTTATCGCCGGCGTAGGACTACAATTCTTTATATTCGAAGGGTTCTCTAGGCTCGCAAACATCCAGGATGCAAAAGCCAAGTTGATGCGCGCACAGGCACAGATAGAGACGGCGAAGGTGGAAATCGCGAACGAGGTCAAACAGTTAAAGCTCGACCTCGACCTCGCGGGCGAGAATATTCAGGTAATCGGGAAAACGAGGGAATCCGCGGAACGCAGCCTCCTTCTCGCACGCGAGAGGTACAGGCTCGGCAGGGCATCGGATCTGGAGCTCGCGGAGGCAGAAGCTATATATTCGTCGAGTGACTCGGCATATAAACAGGCTATTTACAACTATAATATTACGGCTGCCAGACTCAAGCGCGCTATAGGTGGAACCGATGACTCTCATAAGTAAAAAGACGATTGCGGGATTAATAATAATTCTGATTCTGGCCGTTCTTATAGTGCCGAGATTCATCAGAACCGAGCACTCGCATCTGACATACAGGACTGCCGCGGTCGACAGGAACGACGTAGTGTCGATCATCACCGCGAACGGCACGGTGAACCCGCTTACGACAGTAGGGGTCGGGTCTCAGTTATCCGGGACGGTGGACAAAATC
>JBIOKC010000001.1:0-42796 GCA_044451425.1 Thermodesulfobacteriota bacterium | reverse complement strand
CATGGTTCCTCAATGCATTTTGCGGCCAGGCTTCTCAACGCGGGAGTACGCGTCATAGATTTCAGCGCGGATTTCAGGTTTAAAAGTCCGGATGTGTACGAAAGTCTTTTCGGTATGGCGCACAAATATAAAGAATACATCCGCGATGCAGTATACGGGATACCCGAGATCTTCAGGAAGGATATAATAGGCTCAAAGCTGGTCGCTAACCCCGGATGTTACGCGACTGGAGTTATACTGGGTTTGTACCCGCTAATATCGGAGGGGATCATCGACATCCACACTATTGTTGCTGACGCTAAGGCGGGTGGATCCGGAGGAGGGCGCGCCCCGACCCTCGAGCACCATTTCCCTGAATTGAATGAGAACGTAAGGATAAATTTAGGAGCCTCGACTAATCAGGGGGAAGAGATGAAAGAAGTTCTCTCCCCGTTCTCTGGAACCGAGGTCGGAATAAGCTTCATGCCTCATACGGTTTCAGTTAACAGGGGGATTTTAACCACCATTTATTCCCGTCTAAATGAGAAATACGCTCCTGGGGATATTTCGGCGCTCTATGACAAATATTACGGGAGAGAGCCATTCGTCAGGGTGTTCGCGTCAAATGAATTCCCGGAGATTAAAGATGTAAGATATTCAAACACTTGCGCGATGGGTTTCAATCTGCAGTCCGATAGACTTGTTACGGTCGTTGCACTCGACAATCTTGTCAAAGGGGCCTCGGGACAGGCAGTACAGAATATGAATGTAATGTTCGGTTTTCGGGAAACCGAATCGCTCGGCGGTTCGGGAATATATCCGTAGGGAGAGCTTGCCAGGTTTGAATACGCTATCCGGCCTCTTTTTATTAGCGGCTGACAGATATGCTTCCCGCACTGCTGTTATTGAAGACGGGAAAAGCGTCACGTATGGGGAGCTTGCTCACATGGCAGCGATCTTCGCGTCCTTCCTCTCCTCCCGTAATGTTAAGAAGGGAGACCGTGTCGCCATATTTCTCCCCAATTCTATAGAGCTCATCGTCGCTCTTTTCGGGACTGCATTGTCGGGCGCCGTTTCCGTCCCGATCAACAACTCTTTTAAGGAGGAAGAGGTGGGTTTTTTTCTGGAGCATTCAGGGGCAGTGCTTTTAGCTACGAGTGACGAGCTTGAGTATGCAGCCGGGAAATCGATCTCGGGAAGCGGTGTAGATGTAGCGCTTATAAAAGGAGTGAGTGCCTCCTTGAACTTTACGGGCGATTATTCTGTTGAATATCCCGCCTCTAATGTCGGGCCCGAAGACGAGGCGATATATCTCTATTCGACAGGCTCGACAGGCGTACCCAAGCGTGTAGCCAGGACTCACTATAATCTCGCGGCTCTGGCTAACAATCATACGGAGACTGTCGGCTGGACCCATAAAGACAGGGTTCTCTTCGCCGTTCCCATTTCACACACCTACGGTTTCGGGAACTTCATTAGCGCCGTGAAGGCAGGCTCTGTCGTGGTAGTTTGCGGAGACTTTAACAGGAATAGAGTCCTCGATCTCCTTGAAAGAGAATCCATAACCGTTTTCCCCGCTGTTCCGGTGATACTCGACGTGCTTTCAAAAACATATTTATCCGATCCTAAAGATCTCTCTTCCCTCAAGCTGGTTATTTCAGCGGGAGCCCCTCTAGAGGAGCGCACCTTTCACAACTTCCATGAGAAGTTCTCCATTTACCCGAGGCAGCTATACGGGACGACCGAGACCGGAGTCATATCCATTAACCTCTGCGGCGAGGATGAGATCAGGGATAGATTTAACTCGGTAGGAAGGCCGGTGAATAATGTCGTAGTTAAGATTTATGATGAGGATGGTATAGAGACCGGCTATGGGGAGACTGGCGAGATCGCCGTAAGGAGCCCTTCTATGACAACCGGTTATTACGGGCTCCCCGAAGAAACAGCTAAAGTTTTCAGGAGCGGTTACTACTTAACGGGGGATTTGGGAAGGGTTGACGAGAGCGGGTATATATATATAACGGGGCGAAGGAAATTTCTTATAAATGTTGGCGGATTTAAAGTAGACCCTACGGAGGTTGAAAATCTCCTTTCACGACATCCGGACATCATAGAGACAGCCGTCCTCGGCGTAAAAGACGGAACGGGGAACGAACGCGTTAAAGCCGTGATAGTTTCCGCGTGTCCGATGGAGACGAGGGAGGTACTGGAATTTTGCAGGGGCAGGATAGCCCAATATAAGATTCCTCAGGTAATTGAGTTCCGCCGCGAGCTTCCACGAAGCCCGACGGGCAAAATACTTAGGGAGCAGCTAAAGTAATAATTCACCGGAGACAAAGAAATGATTAACGATATCAGAGAAAGGGTGAGGAGAGTGCTCGCCGAGCATATATTTAAAGAAATAAACGCCTTAGAGATAGGAGATGACGTTCCTTTGATCGAATACGGTGTCGGTATAGATTCTGTTGCGAGGCTTGAGTTTCTGGTTGCCCTCGAGGAGGAGTTCGGGGTGAAGCTCGATGAGAGCGAAATAACCCCGGATTTCTTCGATACGGTAGGGACTATATCGGATTATATTTCTCGAAGTGTCCGGTAGATATTAAAAAATCCCTCTACGAAAAATAACGTTCTAGTTTGTTAAGCCCTTGTCCTTTAAATATCTCTCGAAGGAATTAATGAACTCTTTCCTAACTCGTTCGCTCGCCTTGCCTATGGGCTCGATCACGGTCTTTTCGTAAAGCTCGAAGGCCGTATCCTCGAGCTTTGTATCCCCGGTCGTTCTCGCAAGTCTCAATATGGCGATCGAGTTATAGAAGATCGCTTTAAAGAGGGCTTTTCTGGCATCGTTGAACTTTAATTCCTCAAGCGACTTCTGGGCTTCCAAGAGGGCATAATATCCCACTCCGAAGAACAATGTCAGCAGCTTCTTGGCCTCCTCCGGAGACATACCTTCAATCAGATATACGAGCGGGGCCTCGACAATCGATTCGAGATCTTTTTCTCTGCTTATAATGTTGGCGAGCTCCTTTACCTTATCGTCGTCGGCGTCGTTCAGTAGGTCTCTTAAAGCCCCCTGCACGTATTCGAGTGCAAAGCTGTCTCTGATTTCCTCGAGCGTAAGTCCCTCCGATTTCATGGCTTTAATGTGAGCGAGCTTCTCAAGAGTCGCATCGGGAAATACGAGTCGTGTCTTTGTTTCCCCGCCATACGTGTAATTCTTCCTCTTCGGTTTGGGTATGAGTCCGAGTCTGGAGCAGATCTTTATTGTTTTTTCCGGATTGCTTCCGAGGTCTATCTTCCTTTTTTTTGCCTCTCTTATAATTTCTTCCAGAGAAATTTCAGCCATACTAAAGATATTAAGCAGGATATAAACCCTTTGTCAATCGTTTTTTGAGAGTGTTACGTAAGGCTATGCCCTGTCTGTTGTCGTAAGCTCTCATTGAGTGTATTGATAAACCTCATTGTATTCATTTATTCTTACACAGATTGACGGCTCGATTGATTTTACATGCGTTTTGGTTTATTACTGACTCATGGCCAAGAGTACTCTGATTCTGTACGAGCCGCTCGGCAGTATGACGGAACAAAGCTATTACTGGTCGGAGTATGTTCAATTTTACGAACAATATTGGGGCGGTCCCACTTCGCCTTTCGGGGTGTGGTTCGGTAATGAATATGAATTTTTTGTAAAATCCCTCTCCGAACATCTGGGAATCGACGCCGAGGAAATAGAGCACTGCTTTTTTACGAAAGACGAAGAGGGAAAATACTACATCGCTCCGTTCGAGTCGAAGGCGAATTTGTTTTTTTGCGAGAATTTCATCCCGGTCGAATGGTTTTTACTTTTCAGTGAGGACGACAAACAAACCCTCTACACCCATTGGGGATTCAACGCTCTCCATTACGATACGAGAGTTCACATCGCCCTCGGCAGATTAAGCGAGGCCGAGGGTATTCTATCCGCTGTCTTGAGTGCGCATCCCGGAGACCTGAACAAGTATGTCTATATTTACATCGAGGATAATCTGCAGAGGGGCCTGAAGGATCTCAAAGCGTGGCTTTCGGGTTTCGATCCCGCGGGATTCGTGTTATTGAACTACGGAGAGCTTTGCTCCGCCATCAATCCCTATAGTCTAGAGCGCGAGCGCTCCGTCGAGGAGATCTGGAAGTTTCTCCATTCGCTGAAAGAGGGGAATTACGGCGAGGCAGACAGCATACTCAGGACTCTGAATCAAAAGTGGGAAGATATCAGAAGCTATGCGTCGGGGGATATGGATAAATCCACAATACAATAGTACTAATGTTATCCACTGCAAACAGTTATCGACAGAAAAATTTCGAGATATGACCAGCCTAAAGAATCGCTACGGCCGAGCTCGGGCTCAGACTTGGTACTCTGAACTGATCCTTATTCGGGAGGATCTCGGACGTCGCGGCTCTTGATCTGGAGCAGCAGGAACTCATGAACTTGATCAGGGATTTTCGTTATGCCCTCCGGAGACACCCCTGGCATCTGGATATAAGATTAGTAACCGGTGCCACTTTCGCTGTTTTGGCCACTTTCCTAATAATATTCCTGTAAGTAATGTCTCCGCATCTAATTGCGGAACTGACTGACAAAGGTGCAATTCCGGCACGCCCCGCTCTGTAATCCGTGACGTCCGGGACCCTCTGGTACGAGGCTTCGACTGAACCTCTGCTGATTGAAGGACGTAGAATGGTTTTAATTATCCATTCGTATAATTGAATATAATGGGGTAAGGTCAAAAATAATAACCCGCCCCCCTAGGAATTTCGACTCCAGAGGACATCGTGATCGGATTTTTCTTCAATGATTTGTTTCAGTTACAGCTCTTGATTTGAATCTGAAACCAAATGCCGCTCACACTGGTTTATATATGTAATATCGGATTCAATCGTATGGGTTCAGGTACTGATTAGGAATATTATAGCTTGAAGGAGATCATGTAATGCTAAAGAAGCCCGAATTTGTTGATGTATTCCAGGATTTCGGAGCCAGTCAAGCGGAATCGATAGTGGAAAGCTTTGATCAGGATGAATTGGATGAAGTTGAGATTTATTATGATGATGAACCGCAGCCGGTCGAAGATTCGGAGAAAAATTTAGCCGAAACATCTGCAGACGAACAGGAAATCAGTCAGGATCTGAGGCTGGTGAACGCCTATTTCAAAGAAGTGAGCACGGAAGCCCTTTTGGCGCCGCATGAAGAAGCTCATGTTGCGGCGAAGATTAAGTGCTGTGAGGATAGGGCAAAATTTATAAAGAGGAAAATTGAAAAGGTTCTCGGTAAAAAATTGATTGATGACATGGATAATATCCATTCCGAAATTAAAAATTACCTGGAGATCGAACTTGGAAAAGCCTATTCTAAAAACGGGTCTAGAGATTTGAAGTCCATAAATGATCTCACATTGCTTCTTAATTTGTATGACGCGTACATGAGAAAAGGCTTTCAACTCAGGGACAGGTTTATTAAAGCTAATCTGAGGTTGGTCGCAAGCATGGCAAAGAGGTATGTCGGGAGGGGCATCCCGTTTCTCGATTTGATTCAGGAAGGGAATCTGGGATTGATCAAAGCCGTAGAGAGATTCGACCATACCAAAGGCTACAGGTTTTCAACGTATGCATGCTGGTGGATTAATCAGGCAATGACAAGGGGCATATTCAATCAGACGAGGACAGTTAAGATGCCAGCATATCTGCTTGAGAAGGCAGGCAAGGTCAGACACGTCAGAAGGTTGCTTACAAAAGACTATGAAAGAGAGCCTTATGCGGAAGAGATTGCTGAAAAAGCTCAGATGAGCGTAGAAAATGTGAAAAGAATCCTCGAGTCGAGTGTAAATAAAGTGGTGAGGCTCGACACTCCTGTCTGGAACGGAGAAAAAGCCACTTACATGGATTTCATAGAGGATTCCAACTCTCTCGAGGTTGACAGTATAATCGCTGAGATCTCTATACCCGACAACATAAACGATGCCCTCACGGTGCTTTCCATTAGGGAAAGGGAGGTTGTAAAGATGAGGTTCGGTATAGGTTGCGACGGTCCTTATACGCTGGACGAGATAGGCAGGAAGTTCCGTCTGACAAGAGAGAGGATAAGGCAGATTGAGAAAAAGGCGCTCGATAGGATAAGAAGGTCAAAGTCTGCTCCTGTATTAAGAAGCTTGATGGATGTATATAACTAATTTAAGCCCGGCTAGTTTTGTAGAGAACTTAGAGCTTACATTTTATTCCGTATTTGAAACTGCTTGAAGTCGGGGTGGATACGAAATTTCGAGTGTGCACGCCGACTTCACCCTCCAAGTCTGAAATTCTTACCCCATTATGTATATTATCGATTGATAGATCCGGAAATGAACTCCGACGATATTGGCAAAATCATACGTATTTTGAGGAGAGAGAGCGCGAATTGGGACGTGCCTGTGGTAACGCTTGAGGCGGAGACTTCACACGATCCGTTCAGAGTGCTCATTTCCACGGTACTGAGTCTGCGGACGAAGGATGAGACCACGGCTGAGGCTTCCAGACGTTTATTCGGGCTTGCCGATACCCCCGAAAAGATGCTCGAACTTCCCGAAAGGGAGGTAATTCGGGCTATATACCCTGTTGGGTTTTACAGGACGAAGGCGAAAAACATCCTGAAAATCTGCCGCGACCTGATAGAGAAATACTATTCCCGAGTGCCTGACGACTTGGACAAACTGCTTCAGCTGAAGGGTGTCGGCAGAAAGACCGCAAACCTCGTGCTGACCCTTGGTTATTGGAAACACGGGATCTGCGTCGATACGCACGTTCACAGAATATCGAACAGATTGGGATACATCGATACCAGAAATCCGCACCAAACGGAAATAGAGCTTCGGAAGAAGCTGCCGAAGATATACTGGATAGAATACAACAGCCTTCTGGTCGCATTCGGGCAGCACACATGCCGCCCGGTTTCTCCGAAATGCAGCCTTTGCCCGGTCGAAATCTACTGCGAGAAAGCGGGCGTCCGAAAGAGCCGCTAGAGGGCCGGCGTTAGTCCTGTTTTATATGTTCTCATATGTTTGACTATCGCATTATCTCAAATATAATTCTTTAACCTCTTACCCAGCTAACTTGTCAGTATATCCAGGAGGTTTCACGGTTTGGAAACAACGGTATTTTATCTCTTCGCCAGCCTCTCAGTCGCGGGCGCGCTTATTGTCATAACACACAGAAACCCTGTTTCAAGCGCTCTGGCTCTTGTTCTAACCCTCTTCTCGACAGCCGTGCTGTTTGTCCTACTCCTGGCCCATTTCGTAGCGGCTGTCCAGATACTCGTTTATGCAGGCGCGATCATGGTTCTATTCCTGTTTACGGTTATGTTTCTCAATCTCAGACCCGACTCCCTCAAGTTCGACGCACGTAACATGGGCTTTAAAACGAGCGTATTACTCGTTGTTCTGCTGTTTACGGGTTATTTTGCGAGCATAGCCTTCAACAAGGCCTTTTCAAAGGGTTTCATACCTCCTGCCCTCTCGGAAGGGTTCGGCAGCGTGGAGGGCGTCGGCAAAATGCTTTTCAGCGATTATCTCCTGCCTTTCGAGCTTACGTCTGTTTTAATCGTGGCCGCCATAATAGGCGTGGTCGCGATAGCAAAAAGGAGGGAAAACTGATTTGGCCATTTCGATAGGTCACTATTTCGTTCTCAGCGCCATACTGTTCGTAATCGGGGCATACGGTATTATCGCCAGGAGGAATCTGATTGTAGTTCTTATGTCTTTGGAATTAATGCTGAATTCCGCTAACCTCGCTTTTATCACTTTTTCCAGGGCTTATAACGACATGACAGGGCAGGTTTTCATGATTATGTCAATTACCGTGGCTGCAGCAGAAGTAGCAGTGGGGCTCGCGCTTGTGGTCGCTGTGTACGCGCACCGGGGAACTCTCGATGTCGATATATTAAAGATACTCAAAGGATAGATATAAGATGATAGTCTGGATTATTCTCATTCCTCTCATCGGCGCGGCAGTGAACGGTCTCTTCTTTGCTTCCGGGTTCTGGAAAAAGTGCCTCCGCGGCGATGAACTCACGGAGAAAACAGTAGTCAGCATCGTAGGATGTGGAGTGGTGCTGATTTCCGCTCTAATCTCATCGGTATTATTTTTCAGGCTTCTGTCCGTCGATCCCACCAGGAGAGAGATATTACAAAACATTTTTGAATGGATTCCATCGGGCAGCTTTACGGTCAGCTTTGAGCTCCTTTTCGATACACTCTCCTGCGTGATGGCGCTCATAGTGACATGGATCGGCTTCCTGATACACGTGTATTCGGTCGGATACGTGCATGACGACAAGGCTTATGCAAAGTATTTTACTTATCTCAATATATTCATTTTTTTCATGCTGACCCTCGTTCTCGGTAACAGTTTCCCGCTCATGTTCGTCGGCTGGGAAGGGGTTGGGCTTGCCTCATTCCTCCTCATCGGTTTCTGGTACGATAACCCTGAGAACGCGAATGCCGGAAGAAAAGCTTTTATTGTGAACAGGATAGGCGATTTCGGATTTATACTCGGAATATTCCTCATATTTTTCGTTTTCGGCTCGGTGAACTATCAGGAAGTGTTCGGAAAGGCAACCGACCCCGCGTTCATGAGCACGGTTCCCGCGGCCGTGATTACGGTTATTGCTCTTCTTCTCTTTGTGGGAGCCGTCGGGAAATCTGCTCAGATACCTCTTTACGTGTGGCTTCCGGATGCAATGGCGGGACCTACCCCGGTAAGCGCTCTTATACATGCGGCTACCATGGTCACAGCGGGCGCATATATGATAGCGAGGTGCAACACGATATATTCACAGTCGCCCGCCGCCCAGATGATCGTAGTTACGATCGCTGCTTTAACGTCTTTTCTTGCCGCTACGATCGCCATTACTCAAAACGACATTAAAAAGGTGCTCGCCTATTCAACCATAAGCCAGCTCGGATATATGTTTATGGGGATCGGCGTTGGGGCCTATACAGCCGGTTTATTCCACCTCGTTACGCACGCTTTCTTTAAGGCGCTATTGTTTTTAGGGTCTGGGAGCGTCATACACGCACTTAGCGGAGAGCAGGATATAAAATACATGGGCGGTCTCAGAAAGTTTATCCCCACCACTGCCGTAACGTTTTTTATAGGCACTCTTGCCATAGCTGGCATACCATTCTTTTCGGGATTTTTCAGCAAGGACGGTATATTGGGCTCCGTCTATGAACGCGGGTATTTTGTCCAGTGGCTTATCGGTCTCATCACCGCAATTCTGACCGCTCTATATATGGGCAGACTCTATCTCCTAACGTTCGAAGGTAAAACTAGGGTTGCGGATAAGATAAGAGACCATATACATGAATCCCCATGGACTATGACGATTCCTCTCATAGTTCTCGCGGTGCTTTCTGTAATCGGGGGGTATATGGGTGTCCCCGAATTCATGGGCGAGCTTGTGGGAATACACGGATCAAATTTATTCGATAAATTTGTGTCTTCCTCGATCACGATGGATAGCGTAATTTCTGAGGGTCATCTTTTATTTAGTCATACCACGCTCATAATGTTCTCTATTTCCGCTGCATTTGTGGGCATAGCCGCCGCGTTCTATTTGTTCTACATCAACCCATCTCTTCCCGGGAAGATTGCTTCTAATAAGAATATTGAACCCTTGTATGAGGGGTCATTGAACAAATGGTATGTGGATGAGCTCTACGATTATATCTTCGTTCACCCATTTAAATACCTTTCAGAGCAGTCTTCAAAATTCGATCTCAGGTTTATCGACGGCGCCGTGAACGGTGTTGCAGATATTTTAAAAGAGATGGCCCTTACTCTCCAGGCAGCGCAGAGCGGATTACTACGCAGCTACGCCACGCTTATGACGATCGGGGCTTTTGCAATACTGGTTTTCATAATCTTATGGCAAAGCTTTTGAATCGGGCTAAATTTCTTCGCATCTGTTTTGAGAGTTTCCGCCTTTTCCTTGATTCTTTATAATTGAGTTCCTGATACAAACAGCCTTGTCTTAAACTTAACAACGGCGAGTATCCTTGTAGCTCTGGGCAAAAAAAGGCGGGGCCTTTTCGGGGACTCCGCCTTTTTTAATCTTCAGTGCGCTTCGCAGCGCTTTTATTTACACATCGAAATAAAGCTTGAACTCGTAAGGTACGGGTCTCAGCTTCACAGGGTTGACTTCCTTATCCGTCTTGTATTCGATCCACGTTTCTATAACGTCTTCGGTGAACACATCGCCTTTCATGAGGAATTCGTGGTCATTCTCCAGAGCCTTGAGAGCGTCTTCGAGCGATCCGGGAACATTCGGGATGCCGGCTAATTCCTCGGGGCCCAGTGCGTAGATATCCTTGTCCAGCGGTTCCCCCGGGCTCAGCTTCTTCTCAATCCCGTCCAGGCCGGCCATCAGCATTGCGGAGAATGCGAGGTAGCCGTTGCATGAAGGGTCTGGGAATCTGCACTCGAGCCTCTTCGCTTTCGGGCTAGGTGAATACATAGGGATCCTTATCGCCGCGCTCCTGTTCCTTGCGGAATAAGCCAGGTTCACGGGGGCTTCGAATCCGGGTACGAGACGCCTGTATGAGTTTGTCGTAGGGTTGGTTAAAGCGCATATCGCTCTTGCGTGTTTTAATATTCCTCCTATATAGTTCATCGCGAGGTCGCTCATCCCGGCGTAACCGTTACCGGCAAAAAGCGGTTTATCTTTCTTCCATATCGACTGGTGAACGTGCATACCCGAGCCGTTATCCTCAAACAAGGGCTTTGGCATGAATGTCACGGTCTTACCGAACTTTCTGGCTACGTTCCTTAAAACATATTTGTACCACATCATATGGTCTCCCATCTGAACTATGGGGGCGAACCTCATATCAATTTCACACTGACCGCCGGTGGCAACTTCGTGGTGGTGGGCTTCGATCTCGATGCCGAGCTGCTCAAGCACTTTCACCATTTCGGAACGCATATCCTGGAAAGTGTCTGAAGGAGGCGTTGGGAAATAACCTTCCTTATGCCTCGGCTTATAGCCCAGGTTCGGGTTTTCATCGCGGCCGGAATTCCAGATTCCCTCTACGGAATCTACGAAATAATAGCCAGAGTTCGAAGTCTGATCGTATCTCACATCGTCGAAAATAAAGAATTCCAGCTCGGGTCCGAAATATGCATTATCCCCTATGCCGGTGCTTTTTAAGTACGCTGCCGCTTTCTTGGCGATATTGCGGGGATCTCGCGAATACGGTTCGCGGGTTATCGGATCCACAATATCACATATGATTGCAACAGTCGGATGAGCCATGAAGGTGTCTATTCTGGCCGTTTCGGCATCGGGAATTACGAGCATATCGCTAGCGTGTATCGATTGCCATCCCCTGATGCTAGATCCGTCAAATCCGAGACCATCTTCAAAAATACCCGCATCAAATACGTGTGCCGGAACGCTAAAATGCTGCCACATTCCCACGAAGTCCAGAAATCGCACATCCACGATCTCTATACTCTTATCTTTAATTAATTTTAATACATCCGAGGACTTTTTTGGTAACATGTCCTCAGGTCCTCCTTTGCTTTTGGTCATTCTTGCTGTGGGCATATTCGTAATGCTCCTCCTGTAGATTTAAAATTCTATTGATTATAAGGCATCCTCTCCCCTTTCTCCAGTTCTGATTCTAATGACTTCTTCCATCGGGAAAATGAATATTTTACCGTCGCCGATTTTACCTGTTTTTGCGCTGTCCATAATGGCATCTATAACCTTGGTTACCATGTCATCGGATACGACAATCTCAAGCTTGATCTTTGGCAGGAAATCTATTACGTACTCAGCACCTCTGTAGAGTTCGGTATGCCCTTTTTGTCTCCCGAAGCCTTTAACCTCGGTCACCGTAAGTCCCTGTACACCGACTTCCTTGAGCGATTCTTTAACATCGTCCAGCTTGAAAGGCTTAATGATTGCTTCTACTTTTTTCATGGGATTTTCCTCCTTCCCATCGTATTGATGCAAACAACATACCACTTATCTAAAAGCTTTTCAATCAATAATAATAAGGGGTTATAATAGACGTATATAGGGATTGATCCTACATAAGTGCCTAAAACTTAAGCAAAGCATTCCAAAATTTAAACATTCTCACGGTATCCGCCGGAGTGTTAAGGTACGAAATAGTATAAATATAACTCAAATAGATCTAATGGGATTTTATTACCTGGATGCCGTTCATAAGATTATTGCGGGAGGATTATGTATTAGGTCTCCTTCTCTTAGGTACTAACAAGCCGTCTTGGATTTATGGGGGAGGTGTAGCTAACCCTTTCTTGTCAGCCCCCCTCGATAGCGATGCCCATCGGGAAACATTGTTTCTATCAAGGTAATTGATAGGATATGGGCTACCTGCTAAATCTAATGTCTGCAATTTTCTCTACTGCGCACCGATTTCCTGAAGATGACATTTTTTGTCAGTTTCAGGGAGAATATCGAAAGTGTTCTGCGGTAATATATGTAGTATTAATAGGCAGTTAAGATGCCTCTGTGCTTGTTTACGGACTTGGCATGATAATTGCTAAATTTCAATTATCATGAATTCGAATCTGGCGAAATTGCTGGTTAGGGAAGCTTTAGTCAATGTAGACCAGATAAGAAATGCCCTGAATTTCCAGAGAGATTCGGGGTATGAGCTTGGAGAGTCTCTGGTTAATCTGGGTTATATTACCGAATCACAATTAGTTGAGTTACTTGGTAAGGAATACGGTGTTCCGGTACTGAGCATAGATGACTGCGACATCGAGGAGAACATTCTGAATCTGATCCCCAAAGACACCGCTCTTGAAAAATTTTTGGTGCCCATACGGTTAGAAGGCGCGGATTTGACAGTAGCCATGTCGGACCCTTCGAATATTTTGCTACTCGATGACCTTGGATTTATCACGGGGAAAATCATCAGACCTGTAATTTCTTCCGACAGGGCTATAAAGGATAAGCTGTCTAAGTATTACGGTCTGAGGGAAGCGGTCGATACACTACCGGATGACGAATCTATTGGTGAGCCCGGAAATTCTGATAGACATGATAGGGGTTATTTATCTACGGACAGAAATAACATTCAAATCGATGAGATTATAAGTGAGCTTGAGCAGTACGAGAAAGACCAGGCATCTGAAAATAGAATCACGGAGACCGAGGATAAACTATCAGACGCATGGGTTGACTCCGGATTGCAGGAGATTAACCATGAACATTGGAAGGCGGGGAACTTAAAAAACAGGGATGAAGTGGTTGATAAGCCGGAAGACGAATTTGTACCCGATTTTACTGCATCGTCGTCCGGAGATTCGGGTTCATCCGTCCCGGATTCAGACGCTGGTTTGCCGAAGTCCGCGGAACCATTTGAAGCAGATCCCCCGAGCTGTGAGAGCGGTTTCTTTCATATAACGAATGAGCTTGAGCCTGCGAGCCCGGAGTTTCCGGAAGATACGGATGGTAATAGAGACGGCGGGAAATCGGTGTGTTTTACTTCACCCTTTGATAGCCAGATAATCGGTCCGGGAGAACTCACACCGAAAATCGATACTACACAGGTGAATTTTAACGCGGCATCGGAAGTCTGGCTCCCTGGTTCGGATAGAGACGGAACTGAAAAGAAGTCGGACGGCTCTCACACATTTGAGTCCCACGCCGCGGGCAGTGCCTCTGCGGAAGAATTTCTAAATGAAGAAGTGATTGATTACACTAAGGAGAATCACACGGCCGATTACTCGCCTTCGCATGAGCTAAATGCGGATAGCAGCAGTATGCATGAAGCAGGAGCCGATAGTGGCAGCAGTGATGCCGATCCGGTTGAAGAATCATCCGAAATCGCACAGGCGATGAACCCGCCCCGGCCGGTCAAATCAGTGAAAAAGGGGGATAGAAGCAGGGGCTCGATTCTTATAGTTGATGTTAGTCCCACTGTTCAAAAAATAATGAGGATTACACTTGAAAGGGCGGGTTATCGGGTGTACGCGGCGGGGGACGGGATGCAGGCTCTGGCGAGGATTAACGAACAGATTCCCGATATGGTATTTATGGATATTAAATTGCCCCACATGGACGGCTACCAGCTCTGTAAGGTTATTAAAAGTCATGGACTCACCAGGGGTGTGCCCGTTGTGATGCTCTCGGGAAAGGCCGGGGTACTGGATAAAATGAAAGTAAAGATGGCAGGAGCGAGTGATTTCATCACCAAGCCTTTCGGGTCGGATGCAATTGTCGAAGCCGCGGAGAAGTATGCTAGATGATTGAAAATCAAAATCACGATACCAGGATATACATTTAAAATGTTCTATCGGGACATTAATAATGCGTAAGTTTTTAGTCATAGATCAGGAAGGCGAAAGTAAGGAATACGGTGATATTGTCCGACCAGTTGCCGAAAGGGGTTCTCTGGACGAAATCGAGTTCGAAACTAAGCTGTTATTGTTACTCTCAGAACTCGCACAATCCGTAGAAGAACTGAAGGAGAAAAAGGATAAGCAGCCTGTTGAGGCCCTCCAGATACTATCCGATACTGTAAACCGGGTAGCCGGGTTCGCCGAGAAATCGGGTGGCGCAGGACTTGAAGAGGGGTTTTTGTCGGGTGCGCTCATGGATGCCTCGGAGAGCTTTGCGCATCTGAAGCTGCTCCACGTTGATCGTAACCGTATATCGGCACAGACTGCAATTAACCTATACAGGGGATGGACCGGAGCGAGGAATGACAAAAACCAGGCATTTCAGCAAATATCGCTCGGGATGGTTCGAGTACTTGAGTCGTATCTGAATTCTATAGCGGGATTTTTCCATACCCCTTATATGGTTCTGGAGTGGAAAGACACAGTCGAAATATACATAAATGAAGTCACTGAGTCGGTAAAGAGTATTACTTTCAGCTAACGTTATCCGCAGAAACCTTAATAGATTTATTCTTCAGTATCTTCGCGCTGCCAATACTCGTTAGTACCCTTCTTTTTCAGGTGTTTTGAAAGAGCCAAATGCAACCTCTTCCTGCCTCGGGACAGTCTCGACATCACGGTGCCGACCGGGATGCTTACGATATCGGCGATTTCCTTATAAGGAAGCCCTTCTATATCATGGAGCACGACGACTTCCCGAAAAATCAAAGGCATATTTTTAAGCGCGTTGTAGAGAAGTTCCTTGTGGTTTCCGGTATTAAAGAACCTTTAATGCCTCGATACCATGTGCCGTCCAGTAATGTAAGGGGGGTCGAGCTTGGCGCTGTGCACGGTCTCATCGAATTCTATCTGCTCTTTCCGCACATGTTTGCTCTTTAACCAATTATATGAAGTATTGCGTAAAATTGTCAGCAGCCAGCTGAGACTGTTTATCTCCGCGTACTTCTCGGATGATCTGAATTCCTTTATATAGGCCTCCTGCACTATGTCCTCCGCGTCCTGGTCGTGGCCTGAGATACATCTCACAAGATTATAGGCGGAATCCAAGTGATTCTGCATCTTCTTTTCGAATTATTCGACAACTCTCGATTTATTCGAGCGAGCCCCCGGATTCGGCTTTTGATTCCTCGGCCTGCTCGACGCTTTCATCTCGTCCGTGAAAAAAAGACTCCCATATATGTTTTCACGGGCAGTATTGCTGTATATACATGTCGTCTATAATATATATTTACGATAGGTATAATTATAAATCGTTCGAGACTTTGCAATCATGTATCTAAGGATACGAATCCGGTTCAGAAGATGGCTGGTCGTTATCAAATTAGCGCTAGGGCACGAGCGGTCGATATTGAGCATCGGGAAGTATGACTCTTTATGTAGAATATTCCGTCCTGATTTTTACCTTTTCACGAACCAATATATATTATATGTATCGAATTAAATGGTCCTTTCTGCAATACAAATTCGTTGGAAGACGATATGCCAAAAGAAAAGAACGTATTCGGTGAGGAGCTTAAGAACTGCTCCCTGTTCCCTATGACTGGATTCTACCGTGATGGATGCTGCAGGACCGGTCCCGAGGACCTCGGCATACATGTGGTCTGTGCTGAGGTTACGGAGGATTTTCTGGAGTTTTCGAAGTTACGTGGAAATGACCTGACGACACCGAACCCGGAGTACGAATTCTCGGGGTTGAAACCGGGAGACAGGTGGTGCATCTGTGCGTTCAAGTGGAAGGAAGCGTTCGATAGCGGGTTCGCACCCCCTGTCATACTCGCATCTACACACGAGTCCGTGCTCGAAGTTGTTTCGCTTGAAGATTTAAAAAAGCATGCGATAGATCTGGCTTGATTTGATCTCTCTAGCGGGAAAAGCATCTCCGGACTGTCCAAGGATGTCTCCTGAGCGCATTTACATCCAATCTTAGATCATGCTATTACTCTTTTCGAGTCGCAATATATAGAGCGCCTGTTCCTAGGGAATATACATCGACTGAACATTCGTGGGTTTTGAAAAAATGAGCCGGCGTTCGTTGATATAACAGGTTAGTACACCGGTGTGGGCGGTATGGTTGGTGAGCCCGTTCCCGACAATCCATATACTTATTGAACACGACAGTCGGAAGGGTCGCCCCGACACTCATTTGTTGTTATCCGCCGGTTTTGTATCGTCGATTCTCACGAGAACTCTCCGGGGCTCTATATTCTCAAGAGAAATGTCCTTCGGAAATTTAAGGCTCGATTCCAATATGTTCACGGTTTTTATCCCTTTTCTCGCATCCGGGATCTTCAGGAAAAGCTCGACCTCCTTTTCGTTAAAGAAGTAAAATACCCTTCTCGGACCGAGGAATGTGACTTTCACTGTGTCTGGCTTTATGTCTTCGACTTTGAGTTCCGGCGGCAGCGTGGTGTATTTGACCGGGACGTTGTATGTCATGTAAACGAGCTTCGATTCATGCACGAAGACGAACCACAGAGCGATTGCTATCAAGACGGCGATTACTTTTTCTCTGTAATTTTTTGTAAAGAAAGTAAACCAGTGCCTTCTTTTCTGTATCGGATTGACCTCGCTGTAAAATTTTTCCAGGATGAGCCTGAGCTGCTCGCTTCCGATTTGCCTGATCTCTCCGCTTCTCGCGGCGGAGATCGTGCCTTTTTCTTCCGATACGACTAGACAAAGGGCATCGCTCACTTCAGAAAGCCCGAGCGCGGCCGCGTGCCGCGTGCCCCTATTCATCAGCATCCCGAAGTTTTTAGAAAGAGGAAGATGGCAGGAGAACTTGACCAGATTCCCCTTGTCTATAATTACAGCCCCGTCATGCCCCATCGAGTGCGGATCAAGGAGGCTTTTAAGCAGGGGCTCGCTTAATTTGCCGTTCAGTATATTTCCTCCTTCGATCGCCCTCTCGATTGTTGACGTTCCGGCAAGGACGATGAGAGCCCCGATTTTTTCGTTGGCGAGGTCTGTAATTGTATTCACGAGAATGTCTATATCTTCCCGAGACGCGCCGCGTGATCTTTCGAGTGCCAGCTGTGGGTTTAAGCTCCAGAGCGCTATTTGCTCCAGGAACTGTCTCATTTCCTCCTGGAATATAATTATGAGAGCTATGAAGATGACTGCGAAAAAGGTCTGAAGCACCGAGGTCGTAAGTACCAAGTTAAACTGCCGGGCTAGGAGATAAATGATGCTGATTATGATTACGCCTGTGAGCACGAAGCGCGCTTTAGTCCTGTTGAATAATACGAGTACTGCGTATATAAGAAGAGACATAAAAGCAATGTCAAAGAGCCCCGGGATACTGATTTCGTTAATTATATCTTTGGTGTATTGGATGGGATTCAATTACGTTAACCCTTCAGGATCGGTTTTTAGTATATCAGAAGAGCATAAGGTCTAACCGTTCGTTTTAGGAGCTCGTCTCATTTGAATACTATACATTATGATATATTTCTATGCCTTTATTAAAATTCATAGGATTTATGAGACTAAAATGATCCTTAAATCCATGACGTTAGTGTTTGTCGGTCCCGTCATCAGCAGATCGCCGAGCGGCTTAAAAAAGTTGTAGGAGTCATTTTCGCTAAGGTGTTCCGGAGCGTTCAGTCCCAACTTGCGGGCCCTTTCCATAGTTGTGCCGTCCGCTAGCGCCCCCGCCGCGTCCGTCGGACCGTCGGTTCCGTCCGTCCCCCCGCTCAGAATGAGCACGTTTTCAAGTCCCTCGATGTATATTGCGGACGCGAGCGAGAATTCTTGGTTCCTTCCGCCCTCTCCCTTACCCTTTATCGTGACAGTGGTTTCTCCGCCCGAAATGATACATGCGGGTTTATCTACAGGGTTTCCGGACGAGACTATCTCCCTTGCGATTGCAGCATGCAACTTGGCTGCTTCAATCGTTTCCCCGTGTATGAATGTGGAGAGCATGAGGGCCTTATACCCGAGCTCAGAGGCCTTATCCTTCGCCGCTGTGGCCGCGATGATATTGCTCGCGACAATAACATTCTGCGTGCGGTCAAAGGCAGGGTCGCCCGGTTTCGGGGTCTCTTCGATCTCGCCGCGTATCCCCATTTCTATGTACTTTAACACTTCCCTGGGCAACTTCTTCCCGAGTCCGTATTTTTTAACAATACTTCTGCACTCCTCGAAGGTGCTTTTATCAGGGACGGTCGGGCCGGAAGCGATTGAGTCGAGTTCATCCCCTATAACGTCCGAGAGGATAAGAGAGATAACTGTGGAGGGATAAGCGAGCCTGGCGAGCCTGCCGCCTTTTACGCGAGAGAGGTGTTTCCTCAGCACGTTTATTTCGTGTATAGGGGCCCCGGACTCCAGCAGTGTTTTCGTGAGGCTCTGCTTATAATCGAGAGTAAGCCCTTCGGCAGGCAGAGGCAGAAGAGCCGACCCCCCTCCTGATATCAGGCAGATGACCAGGTCTTTTTCTCCCGTTCCCCCTAGGAGTCTTACTATTTCTTCTGTCCCTTTAAGTCCGGGAGCGTCGGGCACAGGATGGCCGGCTTCATTGGTTCTTACGATTCTTAGCGGGGCGGTATGCCCGTATTTAACATTTAATATTCCTGCCGTGAGCCTCTCGCCCAATATTTCCTCAACGGCGAGCGCCATCGATGCCGCCGCCTTTCCCATTCCTATTACATAAACATTCTCATAGTCGGCGAGGTCATATATGCTGCCGTCGAGCCCCAGTATGCAGTCTTTGTATATCAAATGTTTTCTTACCGCATTTGTCGGATCGACAGCTTTAATTCCCGTCTCGAATATGGAAAGCGCGTCTCTTCTTAACCGTTCCCTGTCCATCGCTGAAATTATAACGAGGGTGTCTGTATGTAACAAGAAATTAAGGTTATTTACTGATTTTCCCTGTTTTTGCCGCGGCTGATGTTAGCATTTCATAATCCCTGAAATCACAGGTAGATTCTTGAATGACATCGATACGGTATAGCACAATGAAGAAGCTTTTGCCTGCGCTGATTTTGATACCCCTCCTTTTATTAATTCCCCGTAATCACGTATCATGGGGTGCGGATGCAAGGGATGATTCCGAAGAAATATCATGCCCGGACAGTTGTGAGAATACAGGGAAAAATTGTCAGCTCTCATGTTCTCAAATGATGGGCGGAGGGGTTGCGAACGAGAAAAAAAGGCAGTGCTCAGAGGCTTGCGACAAAGAGGTGACCGGATGTGTAAAGAGGTGTGCGAACCCGACCCCGCGTCCTACGATCAAGCCCAAGCCCTATCATGACAAGTCCTGCGCCGATGTTTGTGAGTACAGGAATAGGGATTGTGCAGAGGATTGCACGAAGTATATGGGGGGAGGCGCCGCGAGCGTCAAAAAGACGGCCTGTTTGAATGAGTGCGGTGAAAAGCTTGATAAATGTACCGACTTTTGTGCGAATCCTGGCGCCCTGCCTACGTTTAGTCCTGAAGTCTATAAGAATACTCCTTGCTCGGACACCTGCGGAGAGAAGCGTATGGAATGTGAGGGGACCTGCGGAATGTTTACCGATCAAGGGGCAGGCGGCGGAAAGCGCGGAGAGTGTTTCCAAGGGTGCAAGAAGGCGGAGTACGACTGTCTTGGAGCATGCGCACGCTAATGAGAGCGCACGAGATTATAAGCCTGAAATATCTTTACCCCGTGCAATCACTGATCTTGATTCTCCAATTGGCTTAATTGGGGGAAGCTCCTCAAGGTCTTTAGTATATCGTCTATGATGGTATTTCTGTTCTCCAGGTTTATTTTGAAAAGCATAACGTCCTCTCTTTCCTTGATTTTACCCTTGATGCCCCCGTCCGTGTGGGCTATCGTCGCTATAATGATATTTTGAGAGTCCAGAAGCTCCTGTATCATCCTCACGAATTTAACGGAAAGGCATTCCATTTTTCCGATCTCGTCGATTATTACAGGGCTATTTTTATATTGATGAATGTTTAAGGAATCGAGAAAGGTATCGAAGCCGTTGACGTCCACTTTATACTTGCCGATCTGGTAAGGGCTATCTATGAGAACGTGAGCCAGTATCGATCGTTGCCCGTCCGGAGTTATGATTTGAAAACCCTTCCGCTCTCCTTTGAGCCGTATCTCCTCGGTGTAAAACCCTACCGGATCGTATCTCTTCAGCTTGTAAAGGAGCTGCTTAATTAGTGTGGTTTTCCCGATGCCTGGGAGGCCGGTTATCAGGATATTCTTTTTTTTCCTGTCCATGATTTTTTGCCCGGTTTCCGGTTTGTGGTGGAAGGTGATATTAGGAGGGTGTTTCTCGTATATAATCTCGATGTGTGTGATCTATCGATGCCGCATGTGGACGGTTCGTGAAAATGGTCGTATCCTCAGGCCCTCAGCCTATCGCAGAGATTCCTGGTAAGGTTGACCGCTTTGACTATTTCATCAACCGTGTTCTCCACGGAAAAACTGAAGCGTATACTGGAATAAGCCTCCTTTTCAGAGAGTCCCATCGAGCCCAATACATGGGAAGGGGCGACTTCGAAATTGGTACATGCGGAACTCTGGGAGCACCTCACCCCGACCCAGTCAAGCTCGCGTACGAACTTCCTCCCGTCTATTCCTCCGAACATGATATTTGTCGTATTGCATATCCTGTTATTTATATCCCCGTTTACTCTGGTCCCCGGTATGAAATCGAGTATCATGGATTCGAACCTGTCACGTAAATCTTTCATATACGAGATGAGCTTTGGGAACTCCTTTCTTCTTAGCTCGGCCGCCATACCAAGCCCCGCTATTCCCGGGAGGTTCTCCGTCCCTGGACGAAACCCCTCTTCCTGAAACCCGCCGAACATTATAGGTGCAAGCATGAATTTGTCTCTGGTGTATATCGCCGCTGCGCCCTGCGGGCCGTGAAATTTGTGTCCGGTAAACGAAAGAAAGTCGAGAGGGATGTCTTCCACTCTCATTTCTATTTTCCCGATAGCCTGCGCCGCGTCAGTATGGAAAGGGACTCCGCTGTCTCGGCAGATTCGGCTTATCTCGACCACGGGCTGTACGACCCCCGTTTCGTTATTAGCCCACTGGACCGAAACGAGAGACGTGTTTTCGTTTATCATTTTCCTTAGCTCGTCGAGGTCGATGAGTCCGCCGGGATCGACGCGTATAAACTTGATCTCAGCGTCGTTTATACACAAGTAGCTGCACATTTTTCTTATCGACGAGTGTTCGACAGTTGTCGTAATGACACGGCATTTCGTTCCCTTGTTCCTCGTGCACGAATAAAACGCCATATTGTTCGACTCCGTTCCGGAGCTGGTGAAAGTGATTTTAGATGGGCTGGAGCCGATAAGCTCGGCGACCCGATTTCTGGCACTGGCAAGGCTTTGCCTCGCCCTTTCTCCCGTGGAGTGGGCGCTCGAAGGGTTTCCGAATTCATCGCCAAGTATTTTATTGACCTCTTCCCTTACTTGAGGTAACGGTTTCGTGGTCGCGTTATTATCTAGATAAATCTCATTATATTCCATAACCTACACCGGTCATGAAATATTATACATTATTTAAATTACTGGCATGACCGTGCTTACTTGCGTCGGGGAAAACGAGTGCTTCAGGGTTGCTCATTAAAATGCGTTCAATTCGCCGATATGCCGGGACTATTGCTTATCGCCTTTTTCGAGGTCATATTCCTCCGGGGTCATTATGGTGATGCAGGATCTCTGATCTCCCCTGTCGTGCGGGCCGAGATGTGATATGAGCTGGACATTTTCCTGCTTTCCGGATCTTGTAAAGGGAACTGGGAAATATATCAGGTTCGATTTGCTGGTCTGGCGGTGAACCCTGATGAAGTATAGGAGCTTGTCGAGTATATTCCTGAGCCTCACCTTTTCGTCTTCCCCGAGCCGTAACCCCTCTTCGTCGGGCTTAACCCAGTTCTCCCAGACGGTGGTGGTTATAAATACGGGGACTAGGAGCCCGGCATCCTTGGCGGCTTCCGTTACGTCTCTCTGTTTTCCTTCTTCAATCGCCCGTTTTCTGGTCTGAGTTCCTGGCTAAATGTTTATAGGTTACCTGCTCAATCCGCTTGAGGGACGAAGGCGACTCTACGGAGGGACCCGTCATTTCTCCCCGCTCGATTATCGCAGCCGCTCAGTTTTTTCCGTTTTCCACTTCATTTACAGCGCCGCCTTTCGTTTTAGTCAAATTCGCGTTATAGAAATCCGTAGTTTCCGGAAGCGATATATCGAGGTCTCTCGTAGAGTCGATTCCGATGCTTACATTATGTATAGCGCAGTCGAGTACGTGCCCTCCGGCCTTTTTATCCTCCGTCAGGAAATGGAGATGGAACCCTATCGTGTTTATATCCTTCAGGTATTCGGGAAACCAGAAACCGACCATAGTCCCTTTTACGTTCTTGAACTCGAAGAAAGATTCATGCTTGACGACTTCCGTGAGCGGCGGGAACGGCCTTTCCTGCTTTGGCACGCTTCTCGTTTTTACATAATCGAAGCTTCCTTCTATTTTCAGGGCATAAAAAATATTTTTTGAGGGGAAGAGGGTTTCGATATAACTCTCGAGTTCTTTACATTCGAGCGGTTTTGTGAGCGTTAAACTCTTGCCGGGCTCGAAAAACGTGACCGCTGCAAAAGGCGTTTTGGCGGTATCAGGCACGACATGGACCTTCCCGTCAGATCTGACCTGATAGAAAACTCCGCCGAGTCCTATCATCTCTCCGTCGAGATCGTTCAAAGTCCCGAGGCCGAAGTCTCCGTGCTTTTTCAGCTCGCTGAATGTGAAATCCCCGTCGTAGACACCTTCCATGAGCGCATCGATTGTGGAGATCTGAAATATCGTGCCCTTGTCGTCCCCCGCGAGTGAGACGGCAGCATAAAAGAGAACGGCCGTTATTACCATCGCGTGCTCAATTAATCTCATATTATCTCCTCTTTACTCGTTCTCTCTCCGTAAGAGCTTCAGATATTCCCTTTCCGTGATTATATCCGTGTTTGACTCAAGGCGGTCAAGGAAAAGGACACCATTCAGGTGGTCGTATTCGTGCTGGAATATCCTCGCGATAAAATCGGAGAACTCTCTTTGCTCACTTGTTCCGTTTCTCAAAAGTGTTTTATGCACAGAGATTTGGCGGATTAGTTAACTGATAGTTCTGCAGAAATTCGTTCGGACTTTTGCCGTTTAATCCGCAATGTTCCAGATTCTTGTAATAATCATTCCATGATTTGAGCTTCGTTTGCAAGTCATTCAGGTCTTTGAATCTGTTCTGTTGATAGAACTTTTCTTCATCTTCTCTGTGACTTCTCTCCACCGTGCCATTTTGATATGGCTTCCCTCTGTCAATGAGATAGTGGATGATGTTATGTTTTGCACAGAATACATCCAAAGAGTGGAGGGTTTTGACCGTCATATCGCTTCTTTTATTGGTGCCAGTATAGAGGTTGGTGAAAGTGGAGTGGTTGTCGGTTTTGATGGTCTGTATTCTGTATCTAAATCTTTCCATGACAATCTTCGGGAACTTGATTGAGTGGTAGCTCGATTGTTCCTCAAACACTTCCAAATGCCTCCACCTGGAAGCGGCATCAATGGCTGTGTATTGAAAATATTCTTTGCCTTCAATGGTTCCCGGCACATATTTGATGTCAATCTCCACCAGCTCACCGGGTTTTCTCTCTGCCTTGATGTATTTGTATTTAATTCTCTTGACTCGATACTTCCGAACCAACCCTTCCTTTTTCAAAATCTTTCCGATGGTTCTTGGATGTATCAATATCCCTTCCTTCTCCAACTGCCAGTGTATCTTTAAAGCGCATTTCATGGTTTTCTTCCTGACCTCAATCACTCTTTCCTTGATCCAGATCGGAGTCTCGTCTGGTTGAGTCTTGGGTTCTGTTGATTTGGGCTCCAGAGCAGCTTCTCCACTCCCCTTGTATGCACCTACCCACCTCTCCAAGCTTCGTTTGCTGTGTGGACAGACTTTAGCGATATCGACCAGTTGGAGCTCCTTTTTGATGATGGGGAGTATCCATCTTAACCTCTCTTCCTTGATTGTTTTTGCCATATGTATCGCCATCCCTCCATTCTAGCTAGGAGAAACCGCCAAAACAGTGTGCACATTACCAAAGGTACTTGACATTTACGGATTTGTGGCGGGGGACAAGTCCCCTTATTCCGGGAATGCTGAGGCAGCCCTCCCAGTCCTTTACCGTCTCGTCCGAGTATGAAATTATTTCGGGATTGATGACGGCTGTCGGCTCCATTTCGGGCGCCTTCGGATATCGGATATTCGGGCGGGACGAAAGTATGAAAATGCGTTTCGGTAAGGAAACTTGCGGAGCAGCGATTCCGACGCCGTTCGCGTTGATACCGGTCGCTATAAGGTCATCTATGAAGCTCTGGATCTCGGGGTCGCGTATGTCCTCGACATCCGACGCCTTCTCCCTGAGTACGACGTTCCCGAGCTCCGCTATTTCCAGTATCTTTATTGAGTCCATTTTTCTTGAATGGAGTAAGCCCGGCTTACTATGAGCTAATTTTACCAAATAATTGCTCCAAATTATAATAGGACTCGTGGGGCCAATGGCAAAATACTGAAAGGTACCTCTATAAGGTCGTTTCTATGAGTCGAATAGAGCTGATTAAAAATATATCCGAATACGCGGATAAAATCGCGATAATCGATAATGAAGGGTCTTACACATATGAGTTTTTGGCGAAATCCTCTCAAACGGTCGCGTCTAATCTTCTCTGCGGAGAGAAAGATCTGGGAGAGAAGAGAGTCGCGTTTTTAATTCCTTCCGGTTTCGAGTACGTGGTGATTATGCTCGGAATATGGCGCGCAGGTGGCGTAGCAGTCCCGATGTGCGTCACTCATCCCGACCCCGAGCTTGCTTATGTGCTCGATGACAGCGGCGCCGAAGTCGTTGTTGCTTCGCCCGAATTCGGAAACAGGCTCGGGAACCATGCCCGCCGGAGAAACGCGAGATTCTTTACAACCGAAGACGCTCTTTATTCTCATCGAGGTGATGAGCCTCCGGTGAGCGAGGAGCGAAGGGCGATGATAATTTACACGAGCGGGACGACGAGCAGGCCCAAAGGAGTCGTCTCCACGCACTCCAACATCAAAGCCCAGATCACATCACTCGTAAAAGCCTGGGAGTGGTCAGAAAATGATTTCATCCTCAACGTGCTCCCTCTCCACCACCTCCACGGTATCCTGAACGCGCTCCTGTGCGCACTGTGGTCGGGCGCACGGTGCGAGCTTATGCAGGGCTTTCAAGCCCGGCGGGTGTGGGATAAGTTCGCGGAAAACGACTACACGCTCTTTATGGCCGTACCGACTATATATTCGAGGCTCATTCGATCGTGGGATGAATTCGAAAGCGGGCGAAAGGAAATAACGAGCCGGGCATGCCGGAATATGCGTCTTATGGTTTCGGGCTCTGCGGCATTGCCGGTCGGCACACTTGAGAGATGGAGGGAGATTAGCGGACACGTGCTTCTTGAAAGGTACGGGATGACGGAGGTCGGTATGGCGCTTTCCAACCCCCTCAAAGGTGAAAGAGCTCCAGGGCGCGTGGGCAAGCCCTTGCCGGGCGTGGATGTCGGATTAATAGGCGAGAGCGGGAGGGTAGTTACGGGGGAGGGTACAGGTGAGATTACAGTGAGGGGAAAAAACGTTTTTCTCGAATATTGGAAGAAACATGAAGCCACACGGCAGGCATTCATCGAGGTGGAATGGTTTAAAACGGGCGACATAGCCGAGCGGAACGGAGAAGGGAATTATCGCATACTCGGCAGAAGTACGGTGGATATTATCAAAAGCGGCGGATACAAAATTCCGGCGCTCGAGGTAGAAGAGGTCCTGCGAGAACACCCCGACATAGAGGAGTGCGCGGTCGTGGGCGCGGAGGATGAAGAGTGGGGAGAAAGAGTGTGTGCTGCTCTGGTCATGACCGATGACAAAGAGTTAAGTCTCGAAACGCTCAGGGAATGGTGCAGGGAGAGGCTCGCCCCCTATAAGATTCCGTCGAGGACTTTATGCGTCAAAGAGCTCCCGCGTAACGAGATGGGTAAGGTCACGAAGCCGGCAGTGGCTCAGTTTTTCAAAAGCCGAAGTTTCCTTGATGAAGTTGAATGAGCTGAATTAACCTACTCACTTATTAATGAAATCTGCGTTACTATATTACTATATATTGTATATGGAGATATAATGGGTGAGGTAACGACAAAACGGTTTGCATGTTCACTACTTATAATATCGGTCTTGTTGATATTCCCTCACGCGGCGTATCCGGCTGAACCAAATCTCGGACAAAAGGCGGGACAGTCTGGGCAGATAACGAGAGGTCGGGCACAGTTCGATAATTCCGGAAAAAACATCAACACTAATTTCGGTCAAATACGGGATTTCAATAACAACCCCGACAATAGCCCCACAAGACGTAATCTTTTCCGTAATAGTAACAATCACCACATGTGCAAGCATAAATTTAATCCCCTCTACGCTCCGCTGTATTATCTCGGTTATTACGGCTATGCGCCTTATACTAACTATTCCACCTATCGAGACCCCGACTATCCGCTTGGTTACGGAACGACAATGGGCACCACTCTTGAAAGGCCGAGCAATATTGAGGTGAATCAGTTCTTTCGGGATTCACCGTCACGGGGCTATTACCCGAAGGAGTATTCCGGTGCCGTATATGCATATACGGATGTACTCCCTGGATACGCTCCGGATAACTACAGCCCTTCTCCGGCCGTGGAGCAAACCATATACGTATGGGTCGATGATAGCGGTGTCAAGAATTATACAAATGGGCTTGATCTCGCACCGCTCAGGTATCGGGACATCGTTACTACACTCAATATGGAATGACTACAGGTCCGCGATAAACCCGAAATTCTTCAATTTATTGCGATTTATGGGCATTTTATTTCTTCGACTCTTCCGATACTGTTTAATATTTCGTCCCATTTTACCTTCTTTATGTTTCCCTTTATGTTTCCTGAATTTCTGTAATTAAACGGGCTATCCCGAATATTTACTTCTCTTGATTATTGACAATACCGAAATGAGTTGTTAAACAATAAGTGTGCGATGAAGAGAACGGCTGTGTATCCCATTCATAAAAGGCTGGGAGCGAGGATAGTAGAGTTTGCCGGATGGGAGATGCCGGTCCAGTACCGTGGTGTAAGGGAAGAGCATCTTGCAGTCAGAAGGGATGCGGGCATTTTCGATGTCAGTCATATGGGAGAGATAGAGATACGAGGAAATGATGCGGGTGAGTTCTGCCAGAGTATCACAACAAACGACGTTTACGATATCGGGGATTTTCAGGCCCAGTACACACTCTATTGTAATCATTTGGGCGGAGTAGTGGACGACGTGATTCTATACAGGCTCACGGAAGAGAATTATCTCTTCTGTGTAAATGCTTCGAATACGGAGAAGGATTATGAGTGGATCATCGGGGCAAGGGACGACTTCGATGTCGAGATAAAGAACAGGAGTTATGAGTTTTCACAGATCGCTTTACAGGGTCCCCGGTCAGAGGATATTTTATCCGCTTGTGTGGGAGTCGATTTGAGGCCTTTGATGAGATTTCGTTTCCAAAAGACGGCTTGGAACGGGACCGAGCTGCTGATTGCGCGAACGGGTTATACGGGGGAAGACGGTTTCGAAATATTTTTACCCTGGGACAAAGGTCCTGAGCTCTGGGAGAAATTAATGGAGACTGGAGAGCCTTTCGGAATCGAGCCGTGCGGGCTCGGAGCGCGTGATACACTAAGGATTGAAATGGGGTATTCGCTTTACGGTCACGAGATTAATGAAGATATAAACCCCTTTGAAGCCGGTCTCGGAAGATACGTTAAGATGAATGCAGGCGGCTTTATAGGCAAAGCGGCGTTAGAAAAAGCTCTTGCGGAAGGCATCAAACACCGGATTTGCGGGGTTGAAATGATCGATCGAGGCATCCCCAGAGAGGGTTACGGAGTATATATAGACGGCGAGTTACTCGGTAAAGTTACAAGCGGGACTTTGTCCCCGAGTCTTGAAAAATCGATAGGGATGGCGTATCTGACAGGTGAAGTCAATATCGGCGATAGAATACAAGTCGGGATTAGAAACACATACAGAGAGGCTCGGGTAGTCGATATGCCCTTTTATAAAATGGAAGTTAATTGAGGAGATCTGACAATGGTGCAAATTCCTGATGAACTTAAATATACATCTGACCACGAATGGGCAAGTGAAGAGGGTGGTTTGATCATAATAGGGATCACGGACTACGCGCAGGATGCTCTCGGTGAAATTGTATATATCGAGCTTCCCAGTGAAGGGGATGAGATTACGAAAGGCGATCCCTTCGGCGCTGTGGAATCGACCAAGGCCGTTTCCGATCTTTATGCCCCCGTGAGCGGCGACGTCGTGGAAGTCAACGAGGTTCTTCTGGACGCGCCCGAAACCATCAACAGCGACCCCTACGGTGAGGGCTGGATGATTAAGGTTAAGCCTTACGACCCGGGTGAGTTCAAAGGCCTAATGGACTTCGAAGATTATACGGAATATGTAGAGAAAGAAATGGAATAGTAGGATTGAGATATAGAGTTTTTCCGGGCTTCGCTTTGACATTTCAGCTCGAAACTATTCAATCGAACGAACAATCCT
Organism: Thermodesulfobacteriota bacterium; assembly: GCA_044451425.1. Taxonomy (GTDB): domain Bacteria; phylum Desulfobacterota_D; class UBA1144; order Nemesobacterales; family UBA2774; genus 2-12-FULL-53-21. Next base: position 13,727 of record JBIOKC010000001.1, on the reverse strand, counting down.
CCGGTAGTTAAATAATATATTTCCTTAAATTCATTACACCTATGAAAACTTCTGAGGACGAATACCATACATTTGCCGAAAGACATATAGGTCCCGACCGGGTGGAGCTGGATGCCATGCTCGATGTAGTTGGAGTCGGTTCTCTGGATGAACTTGTTAAAGAGACGGTCCCTTCTTCCATCAGACTGAAAAAGCGATTGAAGCTCCCCAAGGGTATAAGCGAGTTCAGGCTGCTTACGGAACTAAAAAAGGTCGCGGATAAAAACCGTGTGTTCAAGTCTTATATAGGACTCGGTTACTATGACTGTATAACTCCCAGTGTAATACAGAGGAACGTTCTCGAGAATCCGGGCTGGTATACACAATACACCCCCTATCAGGCGGAGATATCGCAGGGCCGTCTGGAAGCGCTGCTCAACTTCCAAACCATGGTCGTCGACCTCACGGGCATGGATATCGCTAACGCGTCCCTCCTCGACGAAGGCACCGCCGCGGCTGAGGCTATGACGATGCTAAGGCGGGTAAGCGAGAACAAGACAGGCGCTTTGAGTGAGGGTGTGTTCTTCGTTTCCGATAAATGCTTCCCTCAGACAATCGACGTACTAAGGACTCGCGCCGAGCCCCTGGGGATAAGGCTCGTCGTGGGAGATCACACACGGTTCGAGTTCGGCGGAGATGTTTTCGGAGCTCTCGTTCAATACCCGGATTCCGAAGGATCTGTTTTCGACTACTCCGATTTCATAAACAGGGCTCATGAGCGAGGCGTACTCGTTGAGGTCGCTTCCGACTTGCTGGCACTTACGCTTCTTACGCCGCCCGGCGAGTTCGGTGCGGACGTGGCAGTAGGATCGACGCAGAGGTTCGGCGTGCCCCTCGGGTTCGGCGGACCGCACGCCGCATATTTCGCTACGCGCGAAAAATTCGCGCGCCAGATCCCGGGAAGAATTATTGGGGTCTCGATGGATTCTCACGGAAACACCGCCTGCAGGATGGCCCTTCAGACGCGCGAGCAGCATATCAGAAGGGAAAAGGCAACTTCCAACATCTGCACGGCGCAGGCGCTCCTGGCAATTATGGCTTCGATGTATGCGGTTTATCACGGCCCGGAAGGGTTAAGGGCTATAGCCTGTAGAATCCATAATTCGGCTCGTATTCTCGAAAGAGAGCTCTTGAAATCGGGCCTTGTCCAGAAGAACAAGCATTACTTCGATACTTTGAAAATAGACCTCGGTGACGATACGGGAGAATTAACAAAGAAAATACGACTGAATGCTGAAAAGTCCCGGATGAATTTCAATTACATCGACAGCCGTCATATAGGCATATCGCTTGACGAGACGACAGGGGTTGAAGAGATCGGGAATATAATCAAGGTTTTTTTACGCTCACTCGGAATTAGGTCTAAAGCCGAGATCGCGAAGATACATCCGGGTGATATTGATTCGGGATACGCGCCCGGGCTCGAGCGTAATAGCGCTTTCCTCACACACCCCGTTTTCAACCGATATCATTCTGAAACCAAAATGCTCCGCTATATAAAGAAGCTCGAAGCTAAAGACCTTTCGCTCACCACGTCCATGATACCTCTCGGCTCCTGCACGATGAAGCTGAATGCGACCGCGGAGATGTTTCCCGTAACCTGGCCGTCGTTCTCCGGGTTACACCCGTTCGTACCGACCAGGCAGGCCCGCGGATATCTACAGATAATCAGGGAGCTCGAGCGTTATTTGTCGGCGATCACTGGGCTTCCCGCGGTTTCCCTTCAGCCCAATTCAGGCGCGCAGGGCGAATATACGGGGCTCATGGTCATAAGGGCCTATTGCACGGACCATGGGGAGACAGGGAGGAATGTGGCCCTGATACCGTCCTCCGCTCACGGCACGAACCCAGCCAGCGCCGCAATGGCCGGCATGAGGGTTGTAGTCGTCGATTGCGGCGACAGTGGGAATATCGATCCGGCTTCACTGAGGAAAAAGGCGGAGGAGCACAGGGACGAGCTTGCGGTGCTGATGGTCACGTACCCATCGACTCACGGGGTTTTCGAGGAAGGGATAAAAGAGATATGCTCCATAGTTCACGAAAACGGAGGCCAGGTGTATATGGACGGGGCTAATATGAACGCCCAGGTCGGCCTCACCAGTCCTTCAGTTATCGGCGCGGATATCTGCCACCTCAATCTGCACAAGACATTCAGCATCCCGCACGGCGGCGGCGGCCCTGGAATGGGGCCGATATGTGTCCGTGAGCACCTCGCGCCCTACCTTCCCGGTCATTCCATCGTGAAATCCGGAGGAAGCAAGTCCATATCCGCCGTAGCGTCGGCCCCCTGGGGGAGCGCGAGCATATTACTCGTTTCGTATGCCTATATTAGGATGCTCGGCCGCAGCGGTGTCACGGACGCGACGAAGTTCGCTATACTGAACGCCAATTACATAAAATCGAGGCTCGAGAAAATCTACGACGTCCTATATACGGGTTCTCTCGGGAGGGTGGCTCACGAATTCATACTCGACATGAGGCGGTTCAAGAGGGACGCCGGAATCGACGTCGAAGACGTCGCCAAGAGGCTCATGGATTACGGCTATCATGCGCCCACAATCTCATGGCCCGTTGCGGGAACGATGATGATCGAGCCCACGGAGAGTGAAGCCAAAGATGAGCTCGACCATTTCTGCGACGCGCTGATTGCAATAAATGAGGAAGTGAAGGAAATTGCGGAAGGAGCCGCCGACAAAGAGGACAACGTGCTTAAGAACGCTCCTCATACAGCGCGGGAAGCTACGGGGGATAACTGGGGCCATCCCTATACCAGAAGAAAGGCCGTCTATCCGCTTCCATACGTTGAGGAGAATAAGTTCTGGCCGCCTGTCGGGAGGATTAACAACCCCTACGGCGACAGAAACCTTGTCTGCACATGCCCGGATATAAAATCATACGAAGAATAATCTCGGCAGGTCGCCTATTGGAATGTCGTGAAACGACCCTGGTCGCGATTCAACATTAGTTCTGCAAGGTTACCAGCTTCCGTCCCGCACTTTAAGTCTTATATCCTTTCTGCCGTTCCATTTATTGAATTCCGGTGTGAATACGATATTTATTTTATCGGGCAGCTGAGGGGCATCATTCACATTAAACCATATAGCGTCCAGGGATTTATTCCCTTGTTTCAGTGTAAGCCCCAGGTGCTTGTCTTTGAAGAGGCGCTGCGATACTACCTCGACGGATTGAGCGATTAATAGAGGTTCGGGGTTCCCTATGCCGAACGGCTCGAGAAGGCCGAACTCCGAGACGAGATCGTCCGTGAGCTCGGCGAATTCCACCGTGCAGTCGATATTCAACCTGGGCTCGTAAGCGTGACCTGAATCGGCGACAGCTTTTTCGAACATCTTTTTGAAATCTTCTATTTTGTCTTCCTTGATGGACAGTCCAGCCGCCATCTCGTGTCCGCCGAACTGTACGAAAAGATCCCGGCATTCGGAGAGAGCGCTGTAAATGTTTATTCCCTCGACACTCCTCCCGGAGCCCTTTCCTATGCCGTTATTATCTATAGCGATGAGGATTGTAGGTTTCTCATATCTCTCTACGATCCTAGATGCCACGATCCCGATTATTCCCGGGTGCCAGTTTGGGGATGCGAGAACTATGGAGTTTGCGTTCGGAATCTCGGGATCGGATTCGATCCGTATGATTGCATTCGTGAAGATCTCCCCCTCGATGCTCTGCCTATTCGAATTCTCCCTGCTGAGCATTTTGGCTATATCCCTCGCCGTCTGGATGTCCTCCGATATGAAGAGCTCTACTGCCTTTCCCGCGCTGCCCAATCTTCCCGAAGCGTTTATTCTGGGGCCGAGTATGAATCCCAAGTCATAGGAGTTGACGACCCCTTCCATACTGCTCGCTTCCTTGAGCGCCATAATTCCTATTCTTCTCGGATTTTCCATCCTCTTCATGCCTTCTTTAACGAATATGCGGTTGACGTCCATGAGCGGGGCGCAATCGGCGACGGTCCCGAGAGCTACGAGATCGAGATAATCGCCGAGATTGGGCTCTTTTTTTTTGAAGAACCCTTCTTCCCTGAGCGCGCGCCTGAGTGCGACAGCGAGGTTGAACATAACTCCCACGCCCGTTATCGCCTTTCCGGGATACTTACAGTCAGGCAGCTGAGGGTTTAGTATCGACACTGCCTCAGGGAGCTCATTCGGGGGTTTGTGGTGGTCCGTAACAATAAAATCTGCCCCCAGAGCCTTTGCCTCCTCGACTTCCCTTACAGCCGTAATACCGCAATCCCCCGATATAAAAAGCTTTACTCCCTCACCCGCCAGTTTTCTTACGGCCTTGATATTCACTCCGTAACCTTCTTTTATCCTGTCGGGGTTGTAGAAGATTACGTCTGCTCCGAGGTTCTTAAGGAATGTATAAAAGAGTGCGGTGGATGTGACCCCGTCCACGTCGTAATCCCCGTAGATAGCGATTTTTTCCTTGTTGAATATAGCCCTTTTGATTCTCTCGACCGCTTTATCCATTCCTTTCATGAGGTATGGCGAGGGGAGATCGAAAAGCGTACTGTTGAGAAAGAGGTTGGCTTCGGCTTCATTCGCTATTCCCCTGTTTATGAGTATCTGGGCCGTAATCGGAGATATTCGAAGGGTTTTTGAAAGCTTCTCGCGCAGCTTCTGATTTTCTTTTCTAATCGACCAGTGCTTCTTCATATGAACGGAAAATGATTTAATGATAATTTCGATACGTGATAATCGTAGCGGTATTAGGCTCACGTATAGTCTTTCGACAAGATTCGTCTTGTCAGCGCTTACTCACTCCGATTTCCGGCTGTTAAGGTAATTTACCAGTCCTCTTAATCCGAGGATATAGCTGTCTTTTCCGAACCCCGATATAACACCGAGCGCAACGCCCGATATGAAAGACTTCTGCCTGAAATCCTCTCTCTTGTATATATTGGAGATATGGGCCTCGGCCACGGGCAGTCCGGCTGACAGGATGGCGTCGCGGATTGCGATGCTCGTATGGGTATATGCTCCTGGATTTATCAGCAGCCCGTCGAACTTTATCATAGCTTCCTGAACCCTACCCACGATTTCCCCCTCGGAATTTGACTGGAATATCTCTGTCTTAACACCCAGCTTCTTCGCTTCGTCCCTGATCAGTCTGTTAATTTCCTGTAATGTGTCTCCTCCGTAGATCTCGGGCTCGCGCTTTCCGAGCATGTTTAGGTTGGGTCCGTGGATGATCAGTATTTTCATATTCGACACTATTCTCCTTTAAGTAACCCCGCAGTTTTATTGATCAAAAAGAGCCTGGATTCATCGAGCTTCTTCCTGATCCTATAGTTTCCCGGGTCACCTTGCAGAATCGCTTCGAGCACGGCCATGGATTTATCGTATAAACCCTGGTCGAAGTAGATGTCGGCCACGGTTTCGGTATAGAGCTCCTCATCGTATTTTTTAATGCTCTTTTCAAGCTCCTCGATGCTCTTCGAGTCCAGGGCCATCCTTATGTTTTCCCTTGCGATCTGAAATTCCTTCTCCTTTTTATTTACTCTCGAGAGAGAGGCCTCGATTTCTTTCATCTCCGAATGTATCGTCTCGTCGTGAGGATGGTAGGCGGAAGCAGTTTTCAGCATCTCGAGCGACTTTTCGAATGCTTCCTCGCTCTTGTAGATCTGCGCGAGCATTTTGCAGGCTGCGAGATTGTCCGGCGCCAGCTGCACGACGGTCCGGAATTCCCTCTTCGCCTGCTCTATTAACCACCTGTCGTAGTAAATTTTCCCTAATAAGAATCTCCCCGTAACGCTTTTTTTATTATATCTCAATCCGTTAATCAATACATTAATGGCCTTATCGACTTTCCCACGCTTATGAAGCACTTGTGCGAGGAAAATGAAAGCGACCGACGAAGGGTCCTTTAATAAAATTCTTGCGTATTTTTCCTCGAACCTGCTCAGTTCGTCATTACTAAAATCATCTTCGGCCATGACAATCCTGATATTACTTTATTACTAAATTGATAGTCAAGAATACCGCATCTATAGATCATACAATTACCGACTCGCAAGAATGAGATTCTGCGAAGCACCTGCCGGGAAAGAATCAAGAGCGGGGAATGTTCGGGTAGGTTTCACTTTAACCCCCCGGCATTTTTCTTCTGATCAGGTTTACCAGGAATCCAGCTTCCTCGATTTTGAAAATTTTCGTCAGAGCTGTAAATATCACTCCCGCCGTGCCTATAGACAATACCAGTACCATGATCTTTTTGATCGAAAAAACGGATACCGTCCAGTCTGCGTACATCGAGATCTTCCATGCTGCAGCCGCCATAATCAAGGAGATAACGATCATTTTAATGCAGAAGCCGACGATTGTCTTCGCTTTCAAATCGCCTGTCCTTCTTTCCAACAGGTAAATAAGCGCGAGAAAGTTGAATATGGAAGATGTGGAGTTTGCGAGTGCAAGTCCGGTGTGTTCGAGCTTGAGCATAAACCCGAGCGCGTATCCGAGAGCGGCGTTCAGGAGAAATGAGAAAAAAGCCACGACGACGGGAGTCTTCGTATCCTGCATGGCATAGAAAGCTGGAGCCGTAACCCGGAGCCCGCCGACAGCCCACAGTCCCAGACAGTATCCGGAAAGAGTCTGAGCAGTGGCAAGTGTGGACCCGTATGTGAATTCCCCTCTTTGATAGAGGAGGTTGCATATGGGTATCCTTAAGGCAATGAGACCAGCGAGCGAAGGGATAAGTACAAGTAGCATCAGCTTCAGAGTGAACGTATATGTATTGTGAAATTGTTCATAATCTCCTTTGCTCACGTAGCTTGAGAGACTCGGAAGAAGCACGGTCGCTATCGAGACCGCAATTATTCCCAGGGGGAATTCCGTGAGCCTTTCCGCGTAGTAAAGGTAGGAGATAGTGCCAGCCGACATATACGAGGCGTATTGAGAGCTCACGATCAGATTCAGGTTATAAACTGCCAGCCCGAAAAGCTGGGGCACCAGTAGCAGCGCAATACGCTTGACGGCGGGATGACGCAGGTTTTTTCTGAAGCTGAACATGAAACCTTTTATGTACAAATATGGAAACTGCTGGACGAGTTGGAGGATTCCTCCAATTATAACTCCCACGGCTGCTGAATAAAGTGGCAGCTTAAAATGACTATGCAGTGCGAATACCGTTGCGATAATCGCGATATTCAGTAGCACCGGGGAAAATGCAGGTGCAAAGAACATCCTCAGGGAATTTAGAACCCCCATGCATAGAGCGGCCAGGGATACGAAAAAGATGTAAGGGAACATTACACGGTTGAGACTTACCGCAATCTCGAATGTTTTTTGATCGAAACCGTATGCAAAGAGCTTTATTATAAAAGGAGAGAAGACGATCCCGAGTATGGTGACCGCGATTAGGATTACAAACAAAATGGTGAATACGATATCGGATACCTTCTTCGCTTCCTCTTGACCCTGTTTTTCTAAAGTCTCTGTGAAAACGGGTATGAACGAAATCGTCAGGGAACCCTCCGCCAGTAGCCTCCTCAAGAGATTCGGGATTCTGTAGGCAATCCAATATGCGTCTGTAAAATTAGTTGCCCCGAAGAAATAAGCCATTTGCATATCTCTTAAATAACCCGCTATACGGCTGATAATGGTTATAAAACTGACCATACCCACTGATCGCGTAATTTGTTCTCTTTCTCTCATATGTAAGAGGACCGATGGATCTCACAAACTCTCCCCCTCCGGTCCAACCTCCTCGAAGTCTATCTCTTTTTTCAACCTTTCCAGTATGCTGAGGGTTTCCTGGAGAAGGTCCTCGGTAGTTATCACCCTAATAATCCCCGACTCTGGATCATCCGTCCTTACCCATGCGATGTGCGAATAAGTGCCCATGATGGATTGGAAGTACACGCTTTCACTGTTATTTTTGAGCTTTATCGATATGGTAGGCATTATCTCGGCTTCGGTATTTAAAGTACATGATTATATACAACTTTATGACTTTTTCCGATTTCATCTGGATAAATTCTGGCTGTTGGCGGTTATTCGAAAATGACTTTAATATAATTGTGGTATGAAGTGGCATTATTATATTTTTATAGACGTAAATATTGCAATCAATATATTTATAAATTACAGTCGGTTACGGTACACTCTTAATGTAAATGAGTCCATGCGCCCTAAAAAATCCATTCTTTTCGAGCCAAATTGTAAGTTTATTGTGCAGGTTTTTATTTCAAGCCAGTGATTTAACTAAAAAATTGAAAAAAGACACAAACTTACTTGACAAACTTAATACCAAGTTATATAGTGGTTGTAAGTGGCATAAAGTGGCATAAAGTGGTATGATATGTTTCGAGGACGATACGAACATACGATGACCGATAAAGGGCGCGTCAGCATACCTGCAAAGTTCCGGGAAGTTTGCAAGGAAAAGTATGCTGATGAGACCTTAATCATTACGAATTTTGATAAATGTCTGGTTGCCTATCCACTTAGGGAATGGAACGAAATAGAGAGAAAAGTTTCCGAGCTTCCGCAGTTTAAACAGGAGGTTATCTCATTTCTGAGATACTTAATGGGCGGCGCCGTCGACTGCCCGCTCGACGGGCAGGGCAGAGTTCTCATCCCCCAGTCCCTGAGGAACCACGCCCATATTGATAAAGAGCTTATCATGATTGGGATGCTGACAAGGATTGAGATCTGGGCAAAGGAAGTCTGGGAGGAAGAGGAACAGGGACGCGCGTACGAAGAATTCAAAAAGAGCAGAGAGATACTTGCGGGACAAGGACTGTAAGAAAATGGAAAGCGCGGCCATGGAAATATCGAAGCCGATTCATCGGCCGGTGATGACTGAGGAGGTCATCAGTTACCTCATCACCCGTCCTGAAGGTATATACGTAGACGCCACGTTGGGAATGGGCGGTCACACCAAATCCATACTCGGGCATACGAGTTCCAAGTCCCTCGTTATAGGACTCGACGTCGATGAAGAGGCGATTTCTATATCCCGTGAGATGCTATCCGAATATAACGGCCGCGTTATTTATCGCAATAGTAATTTTTCTGACATAGATAAGGTTCTCGACAGCCTCGATTTAAAGGAGGCGGACGGCATTGTTGCCGACTTGGGAATGTCCACATATCAATTAGAATCGAGCGAGAGGGGTTTCAGCTTCATGAGAGAGGAGCCGCTCGATATGAGGATGGACCCGAATCTCAGGCTCACGGCCTATGATCTCGTCAATGAGATGACGATGGAAGATATCTCCAGAGTATTAAAAATGTACGGAGAGGAGAAGTGGGCGAGAAGGATAGCGAAGAGGATCGTCGAGACCAGAAAAGACAATCCCATCAAAACATCTGCCGAGCTCGCGCGAGTCGTTTCCCTCGCAATCCCGAGAAAGTTCCATCCAGCCAGAATTCACCCTGCGACGAAAACATTTCAGGCGCTCCGGATCGCTGTCAATAACGAGCTTGAGAATATTAGGGAATTCATAGGGAAGGCCGTATACAGGCTCAGGGTCGGTGGAAGACTCGTCATTATTTCTTTCCACTCGCTTGAGGACAGACTGGTCAAGACCTGCTTTCAGAAATTAGCGTCGCCGTGTGTATGCCCACCCGGTATGCCGGAATGCGGCTGCGGTAAAAAAAAAGTCCTCAAGGTTCTCACCAGCTCTCCCATTATTCCGGGTGATGAAGAGATATCAAACAACCTCAGGGCGCGAAGCGCAAAACTGAGGGTTGGCGAGAGGGTTTAAGAATGGCGCATGTCAAGGCTCTAGGGTCGAGAGAGAAGGAAAAGTCGGAAAGAACGACAATATCGATGGGTTTTGTAATACTCGTGCTGATTGCAGTTGCAGTCTCGCTTTTTTATGTAAGGTTCAAGGTCGAAGAATTAAGAGTCGGTTATGAGATTTCGCGAAACAACAAGAATATGAATGAGCTGATTAAGGAGAAACGGATACTACAATCCGAGTTTATGCAGGAAAAATCGCCCGACAGGCTTGAAAAAATTGCTCTCCAGATGGGATTTAAGTATCCGACTCAGGAAGACGTAATCTACATAGAAAATAACACGGTCGCAGACAGCAAGAAATGAAGCCTAAAAAGAGCTCGAAAAGAATTTCCCTCGGAAGGGGCCTCGGCAGACCCAAATGGAAGGTCACAATTGTCGGGGGTTTTGTGCTTCTGCTTTTTTTGCTCGTATGCGTCAAAGCGCTCGACCTTCAGGTGCTCGATAAAGAACGCGCATTTACGATTGCAAGAAAGCAGCATCAGGGCAGCTCTACTCTCCTTCCCCGCAGGGGAAAGATTCTCGACAGGAACATGAAAGAGCTCGCGGTGAATGTCGAGATCAAGTCGGTCTTTGCCAATCCCTACGCTGTAAAGAATCGGAAAGAAGTTGCCAAGACCCTTTCGGCCAAGCTCGATATGCAGGAAAAAACAGTGGAGCAGAAGCTGGCTTCCAAGTCTTCATTCACCTGGCTCGCCCGGCTCGTTGATCCCAAGATTACATCCGAGCTCGAAAGCATGAATCTAGCCGGTGTCGGCTTCATAGAAGAGCCCAAGCGCATATACCCTAACGGACACTTGATGGGGCAGGTTCTCGGTGTTACCAATATTGATTCTACTGGAATAGAGGGAATAGAATACCGTTATGATGGACTCCTGATCGGCAAGCCCGGGAAAATCACACTCAAAAAGGACGCCCTCGGAAGAAAGATTGTAAGCAATCCCGACATAGTCGCGGACTTCGATGAAGAGAAAACCGCCGGTCACGACATAATCCTGACTGTGGACTCTCAGATTCAGCACATTGTGGAAAGGGAATTGAAAGACGGGATCGAGGAGATGGGCGGCGAGAGGGGAATGGCTATTCTCCTTGACCCCGAGACGGGCGAAGTTCTCGCCATGGCGTCTTACCCGTTTCTCGACCCGAACAAGTACAACGATTTCCCGCTCGAGAACAGGAGGAACCTGCCTGTCTGGTACACATACGAGCCGGGTTCTACGATGAAGGTATTCTTGGCCTCGAGCGCTCTTCAGGAGAAGGTGGCGAATCCGGACACGAAATTTAATTGTGAGAACGGAAGAAGGCAGGTCGGTGCGAAGATAATCAGAGACGTGCATCCATACGGGATACTCACGCTTGCGGACGTAATAAGGGTTTCGAGCAATATAGGAGCATCCAAGATTGGAGAGCTGCTGGGTAAGGAAAGGTACTACAGCGATCTCAAGAAGTTCGGCTTCGGCGACAAGACAGGGATAGATATTCCGGGAGAGTCCGGCGGGAGGCTCACGAGCCCGAAATCATGGGGGAAGATAGAGCTCGCCACTATATCATTTGGTCAGGGAGTATCAGTCACTGCGCTTCAGCTTGCCTCTGCACTGTCCGCTATAGCTAACGGCGGTTATCTGATGAAGCCCTATATGATTAAAGAGATCTTAGGTCCTGACGGCACGGTAATAAGGGAAAACAAGCCGGAGGTGAAAAATCGGGTAATATCATACGATACAGCTCAGGAGATGACCCGTATTCTGGAACGCGTTGTGGAAGAAGGCACGGGTAAGAAAGCAGCAATTCCGGGCTACAAAGTAGCGGGAAAAACGGGCACCGCGCAGATACCCAACCCCGCCACAGGCGGATATTATCCAGACAGGTTCGTGGCTTCGTTCATAGGGTTCGCCCCATCGGACGACCCGAAGCTAACACTAGTCGTTGTTGTCGAGGCGCCCAAGAAAATGACTCACGGAGGATCGGTATCGGGTCCTATCTTTAAACGGATTGCGGAGAAGGTACTGTTCCATATGGGAATCGCCCCGAAGAAAGAACTGGTGGGCGCCAGGTTGATGCCCGACCTTAGCGGCAAAAGCGTGAGGGATATTCTTAAATGGTCCGAGCAGGAAGGAATAAAGCTAAACGTCAAAGGCAGCGGATATGTGACCGGACAAAGCCCTTTGCCGGGGGATACGATAAAGGAAGGTATGGTATGTTCGATAGAACTTAAACAGAATATATGATACTAAGGGAAATAATAAAAGGAATAAATATAAAAAAATTCGATGGATACGACGGATTAGGGATTTCAGGTGTTTCGATTGATTCAAATAGGGTTAAAGAGGGATACCTGTTTATCGCTCTAAAGGGAGAGAAGACCGACGGCCACAGGTATATCGAGTCAGCCTTCAGGAACGGCGCTAAAGCCTTCCTTGTAGAAGATCAGCCGGAGAAAACGTACCCCGGTGTTTCAATAATCGAGGTCGGCGATTCGAGAGAATCGCTTGCGAGGGTTGCGGCTAATTTTTACGGCCACCCGACAAAAGAGCTTTCACTCGTGGGAGTTACCGGCACGAATGGAAAGACCACGATAACGTACCTTCTCGAGTCGATATGGAAGGCAGAGCATAAAACAGCCGGCGTCATAGGCACGATAGAATACAGGTTCGGCAACAATAAGATCGAAGCCCCTATGACGACGCCTGAATCTCTTGAGCTTATGAGGATTTTGAGAGAAATGAGGGATTCCGGAGTGGACTATGCGGCGATGGAGGTGTCTTCCCACGCCATAGACAGAAAAAGGGTAATGGAATGCCATTTCGATGCTGCTGTATTCACTAACCTCACACAGGACCACCTCGATTACCACGGAACGATAGAGAATTACTTCGATGCAAAAAAGAAACTCTTCACGGAGCTTCTCTCGGAGAGCGAAAAGAAAAACAAGTTCTCTATAATCAATATAGACGACCCTTACGGAAGAGAAATTCTGAAGGAGGCTTCGGAAAAGGTCCTCACATATTCCACAAAGGATAAGAGCGCCTCCGTATTTGCCGAGCGCCTGAGAATCTCGGAAGAAGGTATCAGCGCCGTTGTGAATACGCCCTATGGCATAGTGGGTATAGAATCACGACTTTTCGGAGAGCATAATTTATCGAACATACTCGCTGCGGTTTCGGTTTCTCTTTCCCTGGGTTCTTCCATAAGTTCGGTAGAGGACGCAATATTACGGTTCTCGAACGTCCCCGGAAGACTCGAAAGGGTGGAGAACCCGCTCGATTTTCAAATTCTGGTGGATTATGCCCACACCCCTGACGCTCTCAGGAATGTTCTTCTCGCAGTCAGACCGCTTACGAAGGGCAATCTGATTCTTGTATTCGGATGCGGCGGCGACAGGGACAGGACCAAGCGGCCCATAATGGGTGTTATAGGCAGGGATCTGTCGGATATAATGATCATTACGTCCGATAACCCGCGTACCGAACCCCCTGAAGAAATAATCGATGACATCGAGCGCGGAGTGCTCGGGTCTTCCTCCGACGGCAAACCCTATTTCAGGATATCGGACAGGAAAGAGGCGATCAAAAAGGCCTTAACAATAGCCGCAGACAAGGATACGGTGCTCATAGCGGGCAAGGGTCACGAGGACTATCAGATTGTCGGTACGAAGAAATTCACCTTCGATGACAGGATGGTCGCCAGGGAAATATTAAAGGAGATGCTTAATTAGTTTTTCGATAGCAAAATGTTCGGACTTGATTTCGTTCTCAATTCAACGAATGGAAAGCTCATTTCCGGACGGAAACCCGGCGAATTTGCGGGCGTTAGTACCGATTCGAGGAACGTGTCGGCGGGCGAGATATTTTTTGCCCTCAAAGGTGATAACTATGACGGCCACAGGTTCGTAGACGAGGCATTGAGAAAAGGAGCAGCAGGGGCTGTTG